>JAJDBQ010000100.1 GCA_029261255.1 Nitrospirales bacterium | reverse complement strand
AAGGAGGGCATTGGTTACGTGTTTGGGACTTTCAAGACATAGCCTACACCACGAACGGTATGAATGAGGGGAATCGAGAAATCTTTATCGATCTTCGTACGAAGTGAACGAATATGGACATCCACAATATTGGTCAGGTTGTCATATTGAATATCCCACACATGTTCTATAATAGCCGAGCGGGTCAGTACGCGATTCTCATTTCGCATCAGGTATTCCAAGATCGCATATTCTTTATTCGTGAGCGTTTGTACTTGTCCTGCTCGCGACACCTGGTGGGTGATGGGGTCCATTTGCAAGTCTGCCACTTTCAAGCGGATAGCTGGCTGCCCGCTTCCTCGTCGGAGTAGGGAGCGGATACGCGCCAGTAGTTCGGGAAAGGCGAAGGGTTTGGTGAGATAATCATCGGCACCCATGTCAAGCCCAGTGACTCGATCTTCAATAGTATCCTTGGCCGTCAAAAGTATAATGGGAACCGATTTCCCCTGGCTTCGCAGCCGCCGACAGATCGATATCCCATCCAAGGAGGGCAACATCACATCCAAAATAATGAGGTCGTAGGGAATGGCGTTGGCCATGACATAGCCCTCTTCCCCATCTGCGCTCTGGTCGACGGCATACCGCTCCTCTGTTAATCCTTTCACAATAAACCCAGCTACCCCTGAGTCATCTTCGACTAATAGAATTCGCATGATTTCCTTGCCCATGAATCTAATCTTCCTAAGAACTTTTCGCAATGGCTGCCGAAAAATTCTTCGATGAAACTTCTTCACTGAATAACCCTAAAAAGATATTGGCTAGGAGCAGAAAACAGCCCACCAATAGTCCTCCGACACCAATTGAAGCAAATATCTCGGTCACCACATGGGAATGCGCCGCCCCTCGTCCAATAGAAGGGGCTAACACAAACATGGTGAGCCAAGAAAACGGATAAAAACTGCTAAGGCCAAGCGCCACTGAGGAGGCGGTCTTCATCTTGGGATTGAGATCAGAAAACATGACGAGCGGAATCATCGCGAGGGCGAAGGCCGCAATGCCCGTGGCATGAAAGTGTGCGCGTTGGGCATAGCGCCAAATTTTGGCTGGACTCTTGGCATCATGCACGGTCGGGTTAGCCGCGATACCATCAGTAATGTAGTTTTTGAAGAAGTCCTCGTTGATCCCAAATGTCATCCCCATGATGACGCCAAACAAGAGTCCAAACAACACAAGAGCCAGTCCGACTTTTACTCGTTTCATTTCGTTGTTCATGTTGGTTTCTCCCCATCCCCAAGGCCTTAGCCATCGGGATCATTCATCATCAATAAAGATTGTTTTCTAGTTTTGAATAAAAAACGCACTCCTATAAACTTTCAGCTATTCAGGAGCCAGATTGGCACACCAGCTCACTGAGCCGGTGTGCCGCATGGTGTTAGTCCTTGTCGTTCTCTTCAGATTTTTCCTGGGCTGCGTCATCTTGATCTTCAATCTCACTGCTCAGCACTTCACCAGACTGTGCGTCAACCTTGACTTCGGTCACCACACCCGTCGCGCTGGCAATTTCAATTTCATACACAGCCTGGCCATGCTCGGTTTCCAGCTCTGTTTCAAGAACCTGGCCAGGAAACTTCGTTTTGGCGGTGGTGATGGCTTCCTCCAATGTCAGTGTGGCCCTGGACATGCCTTTATCTTGTGTAAGGGTGCCCTCGGAACTCATGGCCAATCCTCCCATTAACAAAATCCCACCAGCCAACATGGCACTAATCATGTAATTGAAACGTTTCATGGAAAACCTCCTTTGAAAGATGAATATGGCTACGTTGACTCATGACATCACCATACCCCGTCAACATGAGGTCCTCATGAAGGGAAAATGAAGAAAATTTCATGTTTTATAGGAAAGAGAGCTAAGAGCTCTCTCAATAAAACGGAAGGATTTTGTTTATTCTGAGGCTTTAAGGAAAGGTTCTTCTCTATTGTGACAAGAATTAAAGAATGATGCCCAGAAGAAGACGATAGGCTAAAATTTTTATCCCGCTTAGCCCTTTCAAATAGGGGCCCCTCGAAAATTGTTTTTCAAAGGGTATCACTTCTAATAATTATGGCTGCACGATCGGAGGTTTAGGTCATACCTGATTTCCAATGTCTGCTTGGGGTTGTGAAGGGCCAGTCGCCCATTGATACGTCGATCTTCAGCTTACCGCAATTTAGCTGCCGGAGTGGATTGCATCCGATTACGTCACGGATTGGAGTCTATGTTTACGATATTCACCAAATGCACCAGTCACCCGAGATAAGTCTGATCAAAAGGTTCAGCGCAATTTACGCTTTGTCCAGTTGAAGTTCAAAGGCCTACTACAATCTTACGGCCGCTCTTCGACAGTCTCCTTGCCTTCACCACCAAATCGAGTGGCGAAATAGCCGATGACGACCCCGACTATGGCTCCCTCGAATACGAACAAAAATGGCGAGGACAACGCCCCGTTCGAGCCGAAGACATTCACCATGATGTCCTTCATGTCATAGTAGGCAAAGAACGTCAGCACGAAATTCATCCACGCGCCAATGACCGTGGATCGAACCCACCATGGCAACGGCAACTTTAGTACGGGGTGCCATGTAAAGACTCCGAATACGCCAATGACGGCCCCAACGGTCGTGTACCAGAACAAGAGACCCCATCGTAACAACCAACTGGCATCCGGCAGAAATAATGGTAAGAAAATAAAGCCGACAAGTCCGAAGAGAAAGCCAATGCCCTTGCCAATTGCAATGCGGGTAATGAGTGATGGATTTCTGAACATAGTAAATCCTCCTTTCACCGCTCATCGCAGCCTTCTTCTTCGTAACCCATGCAGGGGCACACGTCTATCCTGTAATTTGGAGCTTCCCGAAACAACAGAACCCTTACGGAAATTTAACGGAGACAATTTCTCTCTCAACACATTCACAGGATCAGGAATAACGGCCCAGCATTCCCGACACACCACATTCCCGGTGGCTTGCCCTTCATCATCGTAATGATAATCCACCATACGCCCATGCACACACACCTGTGCCTTTTTAGGTTTGGAGGTTCGGTTAAATCCATTAACGCGTCCGGCCTGGTCCGCATTCATCGTCATCCTTCCTTTAAGATTCTTCTCTAATTCAAGAACAGCCATTTCGCTCCTCCTTGGTTGTTCGCACCTTGAACTCTGAGCCCCTGTTCAGCCCCTAGGAATGATCATTAAATAGAGACACCAACGCCATGCTGTTCAAAAACCCTGGCACACAATTCACGAAGTTCTAGCAGAGAAAACGGCTTGGTCAGAAAACCTTGTGCACCTTCCTTCACCAGTTGCCGCAGAGTCAGTTCGTCCGACCCACCGGACATCATGAGCACAGGCGTGGGATTACCCAGCCGCCGGAGTTTATCGAGCATGGCTCGTCCGCCCATCATAGGCATATGGATATCCAGCACAATGCCATCAACATTGTACGCCGCAAACACAGCCAACCCTTCTTGACCATTTGCTGCCAGAACCACGTCATAGCCTAAACTGTTCAGAGCCAAGCGGAGCACCTCAGCGAGAGCCTGATCATCATCGACGAGAAGGAGCGTCAGCTGATCGGGGCGAGCCTGTCCTCTGGGGGCTTCTCTCCCTATGGATACTTCAGCATTTACCACGGCTAACAATCCCTCTACAGGTTCAGAACCTCAACGGGTACGAGCTTATGACAGCCCATCTCTACGAGATGGACAAGCATGTTGGAAAAACCGACAGGCGTCTGGTCAATATTGATCAGTATGGAGGAATTAAATGTTGAGGCTAAAGGAATGGACCGATATGGTCGAATACAGTGCACCTACATGAGGAAAAGGATGAAGAGCCTAGTCGTGCAGAACGACATTGAGGAGGGAACTGTGCACACGTAACCCTTTGTGCGAACGGCCATCGTATCCAATGAAGCCCAATGTTGAGTTAGACCTATTTTCGGAAGAATAATTTACGGATGATTTTGCACAATGACGATTATCGGCTGGATATCCACGAGAAATTGTCAAAATGATGAGATTGCAGACAGGTTGTATTTACCACCAGCATGACGCTCAAAGCGGTCTCTTTAATACCCTGCAACCACCGCCTAGAGTACATATTCTCAGCAATGCACCTCATACCCTGACTAGAGCACTCTCCCATATCCGTTCTTATTGATAAGCATCCATCCTATGTTTTCTGATCCTCTCCCGTTGGAAGCGGAAATTTCCTTACTCAACCGCGAATCTGAATACCAGCCAATAGCAAGTAGGAATGACAACGATAGGCATGGATTCTCAATCCCTAGGCCTTTAATGACAAGGGCTAGCACACCAGAAGAAAAGATAGAAAAAGACTATCACTCCAAAAACAATCGCACCTATGAGATACCATTTCGCGTTCATAAGATTTCCAGCCTATTGAATTCTTTATGAGAACATCGGTACCCAGCCGGACATCGCTGAAAAACGTGCATTGAGACGCGCACTATTGATGCCATTTTATTCGCGGACCAATAAGAGCGAGCAATCTGTGTGGTGAACCACGGCATGCGACACACTCCCTAGAAAAAACCGGCCAACGGCTGAATGGCTTTGCGGGCGCAGGACCAACAGATCTGGCTTCGCTTTGTTGACCTCATCAACAATCGTGACTGACGGCGCCCCTTCGATGGCCTTACCCTTCGCTTGATGCCCTAATCGTTCCAACTCCACGCACAACACTTGCGTAAATTTCTCCCCATAGCTGACCATCTCTTTACGGAAGCTTGCTGGAATCATCGCTCCCACAGGCCAAACAGGGGCAACCATGGGAAGGACATGAAGCACGGTAATGGCACAGGGCTCTCGAAAAGGATTTTTTCTGAAAAAGGCGAGGATGGCCTCAGAATCTTCCTGACTCTCAATGGGAATGAGTAGATTGTTGATCTTCCGGATAGGTTGCTTAACCAAAAATGTCGAACAATGTGCGTGGGTCATCACCCGGTGAGAGACACTCCCAAAGATCTGCTCTTGAATACGTCCCAACCCCCGAGCACCCATGACGACTAAGTCGACTTCTTCGTCTTGAGCCACTTTGAGAATACATTCAGCGGGCTTGCCCATCTCCAATTGTTTGGAAACAGAGCCTGGGTGAAGGGGCAAGAGAGACACAGCTTGCTCCACTGCCCTTTCACCTTCTTCTTTCATCGCCTGTTCCACGGTCATGGCTAAATCTTTTGCGACACCGGCCCCCATGGCTGGATAGGGAATACCCGGAACACTCACCACATTCAACACCTTTAAGCTTTTTGCTGGGCTCAAGGCTTCAAACGCCCGCGTGGCATCCAAGGATTGATCCGATCCGTCAACGGCTAATAAATATTTCATCGTTTGTCTCCCTTCTTGACTCACTACAATTTTTTCACGTTTCGATTTTTCTTTTTCCCTTATCTCACTTCTTTCATCATATCAATGGCACCAGAAGGACATT
>JAJDBQ010000099.1 GCA_029261255.1 Nitrospirales bacterium | reverse complement strand
ACTTCCGATGAAGAGTTCATCTTCTCCGCCATTGTGGAAATAAAAACAGCGTGAATGTTCTAGGAATCGCCCAACGTGTGACATGACGGTAATGGTTTCGCTGAGTCCCGGTATGCCAGGGCGGAGCCCGCACATGCCTCGGATGTATAAATGAATGTTGACCCCTGCTTGAGAGGCTCGATAGAGAGCTTGGATGCAGGCTTTGTCCACCATAGAATTCATTTTAAAGACCAAATAGCCGTCACCATGCTCGTTCTGTCGATCGATCTCACGGTTGATGCGAACGATGAGTTGTTCGCGAATTCCTCCAGGTGCCACTAGTAATTTGGCATAGCTGTCTTTTTTAGAATAACCAGTCAGAGCGTTAAAGAGATCCGAGACATCTTCTCCCATGACCTTATCGCAGGTAAAAAAACTAAAATCCGTATAGATGCGGCTCGTGGTTGGATTGTAATTGCCTGTCCCGAGATGGAGGTATCGATAAATGCCCTCTGGTTCACGCCGAACGACCATACACACTTTTGCGTGGGTTTTGAGCCCGCGCACCCCGTAGACCACATGGACGCCTTCATCTTCTAATTTTCTTGCCCATTCAATATTGTTTTCTTCGTCGAATCGGGCTTTGAGTTCAAGAAGGACGGCTACTTGTTTGCCGTTTTGTCGTGCTTCCATTAACGCTGCGACGACAGGGGAGTTCGAGCCAACGCGATAGAGGGTTTGTTTAATTGCCAAGACATGGGGATCGAGCGCAGCCTGACGAATGAAGTCGACCACGGGAGTGAAGCTGTCATAAGGATGATGGAGAAGGATGTCTTCTTTTTTGATGAGGGTAAAGATGGATTCCTTTGCCCCAGCCTCCGTTAACAGTGCTGGATGGAGGGGTGGGTATTTCAAGTCGCTCCGTTCAAGGCTTGCTAACTCCATGAGATTGGATAAGCCCAGGCGAAAACCGTAGGTGTAGACTTGATATGGAGCAAGGGTGAGATTGCGGACGAGAATGTCTTTAATGAAGTCAGGGGTGCGTTGATCAAGTTCAAGCCGCACGACCGATCCATACTGTCGCAGATCAATTTGTTCTTCAATGGCTGCCAATAAGTCTCCGGCTTCATCTTCTTCAATTTCAAAGTCAGCATCGCGCGTTATCCGAAAGTAATACGCCGCCTGCACGGTGACACCAGGAAACAGGAGGTCAAGATTGGCTGAAATAATATCTTCGAGCCACACAAAATTGGTGGCGTCTTGTTCAGTTTCTAACCCTAATTGTTGATCATCTTCGACGTGCTGTTCGTCAGGTATACGGACGAGTCTTGGAAAGAGTGCTGGAACTTTGATTCGGGCAAAGCATTCTCCACGATCCGGGTCGTTTGCCACGACCGCAAGATTTAATGTGAGATTGGAAATGTGGGGAAAGGGATGGCTTGGATCAAATGCTAAGGGTGTGAGGGCAGGAAAAATTTCCTTTCGAAAGTAACGTCGAAGCAAGGATTTTTGCTTAGGTTTGACATTTTTATAGGAAAGAATCTGGATTCCAGTTCCTGATAGACTCGGCAGCAGTTCTTCTTTCCAGCATCGTAGTATCCGTGCAAAGCTGGCCAATAGGGATTCACGAATTTTTCCCAATTGTTCTGATGGACTGGTTCCATCTAACGAGGCTTCCAGGACTCCGCTTGATAACTGTTCTCGAAGACCTGAAATCCGAATCATGAAAAATTCGTCAAGATTATTGAAAAAAATGGCCAGAAATTTCATTCTCTCTAACAGGGGATGGCTAGGATCTTCGGCTTCTTCTAACACACGGTTATTAAATTCTAGCCAGCTCAACTCACGGTTGAGGTAGAGTTTGGGATCATCTAAATTGATGGATGTTTCTTGAGAGGTACGCTCAGGAGTGGTCATTGGTTTGTGCATGAGGTATGGGTGGCGTTAAGAAATATCACATAAAATATTGAGACGCTACGTGCGTATGTGAAGCTATTCTCTCATTATAGCAGGCGTGGATCTTTATGCCGATTGTTGATGATGGAAGAAATCTATGGCCAGAGGAAAAGGCATCTTATACAATCGATGAACGGCCGAATGTTCTTGTTGGGAGCATCTAGCTAGATATTGAGTTATTCACCATGAAAATGAGACTTTTTGGAGGAATGTGCTGTGAATGTGGGACTCACAATAGATCAATTAGCGCGTTTACAGGAGACGGCCGTGAAAGCGGCTCAGGCTGCGGCGGTGCCGATTCAAGCCTATTTCGGTGATCAGCATCTTAATGTACAGCGTAAGGGTGATGGGTCACCCGTCACCTTAGCGGATCAGGAGGCTGAAGCGCTGATTCGCTCACAGCTTCTCTCAGAAACAGTACTTGGCCCTTTAGATATTTTAGGGGAAGAAGAGGGCCTGCAAGGGTCTGGAACTCGCTGGCGATGGATTGTAGATCCAATCGATGGAACGCGTTCCTTCATTCATGGAATTCCGCTTTTTGGGACGATCATAGCTTTGTTAGATACGCAAGAAGATCGTCCAGTTGTGGGCGTGATCCATCTTCCCATGCTGGGACAAACTTACTCAGCCGCGAGAGGGTTGGGGGCGACGTGCCAAGGAATTTCTATGAATATTTCAGGAAACCGTTCCCTGGATGACAGCATCATTGGTGTGGGAGATATTGCCCAGTTTACGAGTGCCAATCGCCGGGCAGACTATGATCACATGCATACATTATCGGGATATATCCGAGGCTATACCGATTGTTTTGGACATGGTCTCGTGATCAGTGGGTCGCTCGGGGCCATGATGGATCCAGCTCTCAATCCATGGGATATTCTCGCTACTCAGGTGCTGATAGAGGAGTCAAAAGGGAAAATCCTACTGTCTCCGTCCTCTGTCCACGGGAAAGTTGATGCGCTGTTTGGAAATCCGAATGTGGTGGAGCAGCTTGCTCGTGAATTGTCGTTTACGTGATAGAAATATTTCAGCTTCAGGCTAGAACAACGCGAGAATAACGAGTGGTTCAATTGCACAATAAAGAAAAGGTCATGTTTTGTACGGAGGATTGTAGACGATGAAGCGTTTAGCAGTCATTGATATTGGTACCAACTCTATTCATATGATTTTGGCGGAAATTGGGAAAAATTTTTCCTATAAAATCGTTGATCGCATCAAAGAGATGGCGCGCCTTGGTGATGGGACCTTTACCTCGCAGAAGCTTTCTCAAGAAGCCATGGAACGAGGGTTGGCGGTGCTCAATCGGTTTTCTCTTTTAGCGAAGAATAAGGGATTCGACACGATTCTTCCGGTGGCCACGAGTGCTGTTCGAGAATCTAAGAATGGAGGGGATTTCATTAAACTGGTTCGGAAGCAGGTGGGTCTGAAGATCCGTGTGATTACAGGAGAAGAGGAAGCACGGCTCATTTATTTAGGCGTACGCAATAGCATGGATTTGTCAGACTCTCCGGCGATGATCGTGGACATTGGTGGAGGGTCGGTCGAATTGATGGCGTGCACTCCGAAGCGGCTTACGTTTGTACGAAGCCTCAAATTGGGAGCCATTCGTTTGAAGGATCAGTATCTCAAAACAGATCCTCCGGATAAGAAAATGGTTCAGCGAATGGAACAGATGGTTTCACAATCCCTCAAAAAATCATTGCTCAAGAAAAAAATGCTTCCATGGGGATCGCTGGTTGCCACATCTGGCATGGCGGGCAACTTAGCCGAAATCATTTATCTGGCTCGCACAGGGAGAGCTCTCTCGCAAATTGATATGGCCATGATTGACCTGAATGAAATCAAAGAAGTGGAGACTTTGCTCCGCACGAAAGAGACTGAAGGTCGATTGAAGATTCCCGGACTTGACCCGCGTCGTGTCGATACCTTGTATCCAGGTGTTTTAGTCCTGCGAGTGTTCATGGAATGTTTAGGAGTGAAGGAGGTCCGAATTAGTGATAAGGCGGTTCGAGAAGGGGTGATCTATGATTTTATTCAGCAACATCATGAAGGCTTGGTGGCTGAACAGGAAATTCCAAATGTACGGCGGCGACAAATCTTATTGTTGGCTCGTCGCTATCAATATCCTAAAGTGCATTCCCATCACACAGCAAAGTTGGCATTAAGCCTCTTTGATCAAACTCAGTCGATTCATGGGATGGGTGATGTTGAGCGGGAATGGTTAGAATATGCGGCATGGCTTCATGACATAGGGCATCATATCCAGGAAAACCAACATCATAAACATACGTACTATTTGATTACGCATGCTGACCTGCCGGGGTTTTCGTTAGACGAAGTTCGGATCGTGGCAAATGTGGCTCGGTATCATCGACGAGGCTTACCGAAGAGAGGGCACAAAGGGTTTAAGTTGCTCAATGCTAGTCAGCGAAAGTCGGTGCTAGGGTTGAGTGCCATTCTTCGTATTGCGGATGGACTCGATCGGACCCATTTCTCCGTGGTGAAAGCCGTGAAAGTTGATTTGGGGAAATCTCTGCGCCTGCAAGTGTCCTTTCGGAATGATCCGGAATTAGAGCTGTGGACAACTGAGCGAAGAAAGCGACTTTTTGAAAAAATCTTTCATAGTTCTGTGGAATTACAACCTGCGGCAGTCACTACGAAGGGCGCGGCGTAAATAAATATCGTGAGCATTCGTTTTTTATAGAAATACTCTAGCGGTTTGTGGAATACTTCTTCACATAATCCCATCTATTCAAAATATGTGAAGGATTATTTGTTCACAGATTCTAGTTGATTATAGGTTGGCCTTTCGCGCCTCGCATTACCACAACAAAGCGTATGTTATTTGATCCTGGTGTCTTGGATGCACCGACCCATGTTTTTCAGGGATTCAGACAAATAGGTTTTCCCTTCGTCATTCCGGTTTAAGGAGATCGCGTATGTGGGGTTTCATGCCGAGCGAAACAGGTTTTTTTGATTTATTTGATCAAGCCTCTAAAAATGTGGTTGACGCGGGACAATGTCTCAAAAATTTGATGAACAATTTTGAGGAATCGGACAAACAAATCCAGCATATCAAAGATTTAGAGCATAAAGGGGATGGACTGACGCATGATCTGATTCTCAAGCTCAACAAGACGTTTATTACGCCCTTGGACCGTGAGGACATTCACGCCCTGGCGAGTGCTTTAGACGATATTCTTGATGAAATCGATGGCGTGGCAATCTCGTTTCGAGTATTTAAGATAGCTCGTCCAACCCCAACGGCTTGTAAACTTGCTGAAATACTTCATGAATCAGCCATAGAGGTCGGGAAGGGGATTGGTATGCTTCTCGAAAAAAATTGGGATATTAAGGATTGCGCGATCAGAGTGAACAGTTTAGAAAATGAAGCCGATGAGGTGAGCCGTGAGGCCATTTCTCAATTGTTTGAAAATGAACCTGATGCCAAGACGGTGATGAAGTGGAAAGAAATT
>JAJDBQ010000098.1 GCA_029261255.1 Nitrospirales bacterium | reverse complement strand
CACTTATCCTTCTTTTTGCATGTTCTCAGCTTTATGCCCAAACGCTGCTGCACTTCCATCAACAGGGCTTGCCATACTGAAATCCAGAGGATTGGTGTGTGATTTGCCATCATGAACCTTAGATTGAAGCCCTGTAAAGCGGACATTCTCGCCATTTTCTGGCAATTTAATTCCCATTTCTTCTCGAACGCGCTTGAAGACAGCCACAACTCTTCTAATCTTCGCGGCATCAGAATCTCTCACCGTGAACATGGCATCTTCATGGCCTTGTTCCGCACAGATGGCAGAAGTCCAGCAGTTGGTTCCAGCTCGAATCATCTTGAGAGTTAAATTGGCATAATGACAATGCACTCCGATAAAAATACAAGCTTCAATTTTATTCCCCCAAATCGTCAGATTAGGATGATTGGGGTTAATGACTTCTTCTGGCTCAACCTTTGGGTACTTCGGACGATAATCCGGCATGGGAATGACAAGCACATCCGGCAATTGGGCTGCAAGCTCTAATACAGCCTTAGCCTTATCCGCAGCATGAGCATTCCAATTCCACAATACCATTGGACCAGGAAAAATCGTTGCATTCTTACGCGTCAACATCGTACGGGCCATGGCTTCCATAGCCAGCTCTTCTGCTACAACATGACCAAATTTCAGCCCCTTGCCTTCGTCTGGCGTCAATACACCAAGCTCTGCAGCAGATGGAGGATGGAAACCTTGTGGCCCTGGGGCTACAATTGCGTCTTCTAATTCTTTCGTTAATTCCACGTTGGACTCCGATTCAAATTACAAACGACGTCGGCTAACAAAGCAATCCAAATTAAGACTGCCACGGACTGGCTAACACCGCTTTTGTATTTTTTTCTTTGTAAGTAATATTTGGGGTGAGTGCTTGATCCCCGATTTGATCAATCATTTCCATCTTAATAGCCTTATGTTTGGCCATATTATCGCATACCCACACACATTGGGCACAACCTTTACAACGGTCAACAGCCACATAGGCTGACCCATATTTCAAGCCCTTATCTTTTCCTGCCTCAGTATCATATTGAATCGTATTGGCTTCTGGGCAATATTGTGTGCACAACTTACAGCTAGTTGCAGCACATATTTCCTGATCAATATTTGCAACTAAATACATCGCTTTCCCCCTTTCAATTTCATCTTTTTTTAAGCCGAAGCATTTGCCTTGGCATCTGTCTGGTCAGCCATTGAGGAAGCTCCCAATGTCCAACCATTATCGACGGCATAATCCCATCCAGCCTTAACCACAGCTAAATTTTTATCAATCAGCTCTGCTTTTTTCTTAAACTTTCTTTCCACCACACTATCCAATGCAGCCGTTCCTCCGGAAACCACAAACCCTTTCCCGAGGAATCGATCCTTCACAGCCGTCCCGCAGGCCTCTAAATTCGAAAGGCCCGTAATTGCACCGATTGACCCAACCATCGCCATGTTCGTAGCCAAATCTATTCCCGCCACATCTAACGACATTTGTGTCGCGGGAATATAATAGATTTTGGCATTTAACTCTTTCAATTCAGCATCTTGATCCGGCTCAAGCGTCATAGGTGTATTACTATTGATCAGGACAATTCCATCCTTTTTTAATCCATAATAGAATGGATTCGTGTAGCTCTTCCCATGAGTAATGCACTGCGGATGAAAGATCATGAGGATGTGGGGAAAGGTAATTTCTCCAATTTCATAGATAGGCTCATTTGAAACCCGCACATAGCTTTCTACCGGAGCCATCCGCTTTTCAGATCCATAAAAAGGAACAATGGTGCTTTCACCACCAGCATTAATGACCGCCGTACTAAAAATATGCGAGCCCGTTACTACACCCTGGCCACCAACGCCTGCCATACGGATGTTATATCGAATAGCCATCTCTAAACCTCCCTCATCACAATGTTAAGAGCCAATTCCTTAGGACTACGCTAGAAGTTACCCCTTTGCAATGGCTGCTGCAGGCTTAGGGAGATATTCTTTATACCCATAAAGAGTAGATAAATGCTCTTTTGCTTCGTCAGAAATATATTCAGTAAATGCATAACGATCACTCTCAACATCTTTACAATCTTGCAACACTTGATCTGTGGGAATCGCATATTCAATATTACAGGACGTATAGGCCTGGATATACGTTGGCCCCACTTCTCGTGCGATTAAGATCGCTTTTTTAATGACACTTTCTACTCGCCTTGGATTATTGGGAACAACCGTTGCTACATATGCACATCCAGCAACTTTAGCCATCCCTAACATGTCCATCTTTTCAAACTTCTTACCTAATGGCGCCATCTTCAAAACCTGGCCCTTATTCGTCATTCCGCTTTCTTGGCCACCAGTATTTCCATAGACTTCGTTATCTAGCATGATGGTGGTGAATTTTTCTTTTCGAAACCAGGAATGCAACGTTTGAGCAAAGCCAATGTCTGCCATTCCACCATCACCCGCCATGACGACGACGTCTTTAGTTTTATCACCGAATCGTAAGCGAAGCCCACGCGTTAGGCCACTGGCCACTCCATTTTGATCACCGTAATTTCCATAGACAAAAGGAACGGCCGCTTGAGAAATCGCCAACCGCCCACAACCAGCGGTTCCGACCGTAATCGTATCTTCAGGATTAGGGAAAGCGATAAATGCCAAACGAATAAATAGTGTCATAGCACACCCTGCACACATGGGATGCTCTTCCATAATTTCCTTAAAGGTTCCGACCTGGGACACCGCTGTCTTTTTGCCAAAGGGGCCATGCTCCACCATATCGCGATATTCTTTAGGCATGAACTTTCCAAAGCCTGGGGTAAATTTCACGTAATCGAGACTCATATCCTGTCTCCTCCTTGTTAAAAAAAGCGATTCGAAAATCAGCTGTTGAGTTGGAGCAAAAATCTAACTCGCCACTACTCAAACTTACGAAAAACACCTACATACTTATAAAGCTAACAGAGAAACCATACTTTATCAATTTCAACTGAGAATAATCTAGGTGAATTTGACTGACAATTCAACACAAAAGAAGGCCCACTGCCTAAAAAAGAAGACCCATGGCGCCTTAAGAGTGCTTAGGCCTTTTGTCCCAAAACAGCTGGAGAGTCAATAACGAAGGGAGGATTAGCTCAAAGCATCATGTCAAAAAAGCATCTAATCCAATTCTGGCTTAGCACTTAGAATGAGCTTCTTAATCAAGAATATAATGAATGGGGTCTACAACCTTATCGTTGACTGCAACCTGGTAATGAAGATGCGGGCCAGTAGAGAATTTTCCTGTGCTCCCAACCAGTCCAATTAAATCGCCGCGATGCACTCTATCGCCATATTTCACCAAAATTTTAGACAAATGGCCGTAGGTTGTCTCAATCTCATACCCATGATCAATCCGAATAAATTTCCCCATTCTACCGTCATACGCTGCAACTACCACTTTTCCAGAACCAGGGGCTCGAATCTCTGTTCCCCTACGGGCACCAATATCAAGTCCTGCATGTAACGCTTTTTTTCCGGTAAATGGGGATACTCTTGGCCCAAACCGCGAGGTAATGGATCCCTTCACAGGCCAAATTGAAGGCGTTGAAGCCCATTGCACGGCTTTCTTTTGGGCCACGGCAGAAAGTTCATCAAGAATTCGGCTTTCCACTTTGCTCTGCTGGCCCAACCAATTCAGGCCTGACTTGATCTCAGTGATTTTTCGTCCCATCGAGACAATGCCAGGAGACGCAGCTTGATCTCGACTAACATCTTGTCCTGGTCCAGTAGTTGACGCCACCCCGTCGCCTGAAACAGCTTCATAGGGGAATTCTTCACCACCTTGGCCAGCAACACCAGAAGAAAGGCCTTGAATATCATCAGGATCCAGGCCAAACATTGTTTGTAATTTCCGATTAAGTGTTTCAAGAGCCAGCATCCGCTTTTTCATACCATCGACTTCTGTTGAAAATGTGCCAGTTTTGCTCCGAGAAGTGCTCAATTCCTTTTTAATGTCCTCGAGTTCGCTTAACTGGTTCCATTGGTAGACGTAATGCGTGACAATTCCGGCCTGTATGAGCAACAAGGCCAATCCCCAAATTAACCCATGTTTGACGAATACTTTACGGATTTTCAGACGCCATGGATTAGCACGGGCACCACGAAACACTATGACGGTCAGAGTATCTTCAGCTTCTTTCATTTGTTCACCGATAGGATTGTCAGGATAGTGATTAAAAAAATTACCGTGTCATTTCTGTTGTCAAATCCACCTATGATGGGTCGCTAGCTACCATTGTAGCATGCCCGATCCAGCTCAGATATTCGTGAAGCCCTTCTTGAATGGGAAGAGCTATCACTTCAGGCACGCTATAACTATGCAATGATTGGACTGTAGCAGCCACCTGATCAAATGCTGTACTCACTGTTTTAGCCACCAGTAAGAACTCATGCCCTTCAGCAACCTTACCCTCCCACCGAAAAATAGATCGGACACCTGGAAGAATGTTTACACAGGCCACTAACCTTTTCTCAACTAACACCGTGGCAATCCTCGTTGCTTCAGATTCGGATCCCGAAGTGACTAACACAACAATTTCATTCATGCGTGCAGGGCAAGCTTAATGGCTCATGACTTGGAAACGAGGAATCTACAATCGAAAAAACCAAGAAAAAGGAAGGTCGCTATCCAATACCCCTCCTTCTTTAATATTATCGGTTGTTTTGTCGTTATCTAAAGTCTAAAAGTAATCTTCTGGCCTTGAAATATCAACCCACAATGATGTCTTTTTTTCAGTCTTCAATAATTCCAACCACTTAGCGAGGGAACAACCGATTAGGGTCATTAGTTGCCAGTCCTACCAAATCAACGACGGCGGGCTTAAGAGCCTCTTGAAGGGCTAGAGGGTAGCTCCCTACAGCAGTCTCAAGACCATAATAGGGACCATCAAGGTGCTTGCCTTCAAAATCCATCGTCATATTCCAAAGGACTGTGGTCGGATCCTCAATAGGAGTCAGCCGTAAATCTAATTGCAGGCCGGTTGTGGTCTCACTCATGGGTAGCCCCAACATCCACAATAAGGGGCCGATCGGGCCCAACAAATAGGTATAGAGCCGACGCTTCCATTCAGTGGAACGCAACCGACCACGAAACGCCACCTCAGCTGGCCATTGTTCTTCATCTTTCGCATATTGCACAGACAAAAATACTTGAGTCTGATTGAATTCGTCGGCTATAGATTGCGCAAAGTCATGCGGTGGGTCGAACCTGACCACATCAACCTCTTCTGGGCTTTCTACGACTTCCGGGCGCTCATAGATCGTATCACCATACGGAACGAGTGGAATCGCCGCTTGCCAATATTCTTCCTTCTGGCCCTGTCCTCTTAAGTCTTCTATAGGAAGAACAATCGCTTTGATCGGAATAGAGACATTCGCTTTGTGTGAAAGATAGGATCCCGTTGAAGACGGAGGATATTGCCAATTCCGGTTGCCAAGGCATCCTGACAAAGAGAGCCAACTAACAATTAACACCATGCCGACAACCAGTCGACTGAAAGAGACACTCATCATTCAAGACTCCTTTCTTGACTTTGGTGATATTCAGCTCTACCCGTTTCCCCCACTTAGGGAGGAAAATGGCTTCATAGGCACTTCATGATTGGGGGATCGAGGCAAGCAACCAGCGATCAACGATGTCTCAAGGGAGGAGGCGCACTGTATAATCACTCTTACACAGCAACCAGTCTTTTATGACGCAAATCCACCGGCTCGGCCGATTAGTGCTTGAAATTCTGAATAGGTCCTGGCAACAGGGAACTGAGGATACTCTTGTATAATAGCATCAGGTGGACAGAAAAAAAATCCAGCATCGGCTTCCTGTATCATGGACACATCATTATACGAATCACCGCCTGCTAGCACCCGAAACCCTAGGCTCTTCAACGCATTCACAGCGTGTTTTTTTTGGTCTTTCTGTCGAAGGAAATAGTCAGTGATGAATCCTTCTTCGTTGATCCCCAGAGTATGACAAAAAATAGTAGGGAATTGGAGTTGCTCCATCAGGGGTTGGACGAATTCATAAAACGTATCCGACAGAATGATGACCTGCGAACGTTGTCGCAACCATGACATAAATTCTGGCACACCTGGCAAGGGTGATATTCCTCTGACCACTTCATGAATATCGTGAATAGTAATGCCATGAGCCCGTAACACATCCAACCGCTTTTTCATCAAAATATCATAATCGGAAATATCACGAGTGGTCAGCCGCAATTCCTCCAGACCAACCTTATCAGCCAAACCCAACCAAATCTCCGGGAATAAGACCCCCTCCATATCGAGACATGTCATAATAGGTTGCGTCACGTCATCCTCTTCTCGTTTATTGGCTAAAGCCTTATGGCAAACAGAATACAAAACCCCAGACGATCATAAAAGAATATCTGCCTGCGTCACAACTCCCAAAAACAATTCCTTCACCTGCCTATGAACGGTTTACCACAGATCGAGAAGATCATGAGGCGTTTCGCAATAAAAATCGGGATTCAATGCCGCGACTCGCTCGCGATTACCGTAGCCATAGCCCACAGCACAGGCCCGAATCCCGGCAGCTTGAGCCGCGCGAACATCATTCGTGCTATCGCCAATCATCACTGTGTCTGAACGATCAGCCCCCAATACTTCGAGTGCCCGCTCTAACATCACCGGCTCTGGTTTCAACTCACTCGTATCTCGCGGGGCTTCCACGTGTCGAAACACATCACTCGCCTGCAGCCCATCAACAATGGCAAGCGTATACTCCAATGACTTATTCGTCACAATGACTCTTGTGCGATCTTTATAGTGTTGAAGCACTTCCCATATCCCTGGATACCAACGCGTCGTCTCGACACAATGCTCTAAATAATGTAACCGAAACACCTCCAGAGCCCGCTCATACTGCTCGGGGTTCTCCTCCCCCACAGATAGACGAAGGAGTCGCTTCACGCCATCTCCCACAAAACTAAAAATCTCCTCGACAGATCGAATGGGCAGGCCCAAATCCCGTAGAGTACAATTCACTGCCGTCGCAATATCTACCTTGGAATCAATCAAGGTTCCATCAAAATCAAAAAGCAACACTTCTGCACGCCATTTTGTCATTACTGAAGTCTTCCCTCTTCTGTTTTCAATTGTTGATGTAAGGAGGCAAATAATGCCTTCTTCGTTGGTTCAGTTTCGCTCAACTCTGTCCACCGCACAAAATCCATCAAACGTTGTCGGCCGACATGTGGAGGCAGTTGGGGATGAACAATTTGCCATCGATCATAGACGGCTTTGATATGAAAGAAATAAGATTCTTGATGGGGATCAGCAACAAAGGTCACGCCTTCCCAATACATCGTTCCCAGGACATCAAACACGACAGGAATTTTTGCCTCAAGCCCATTCACGATTTCCCACTGACTCACATCATTCTCAATGTGAAATTTTGAGATCACAACCACCTGTCCCCAAGCTACTTGTTCTTTCCAATCGACATACGGTTCAACAACTTGCCAAGAAGAGGCCTCTAATCGAGAACCTTTTTTATCCAATGATAAATACTTGTGCAAGATTTTTGTGGGATCTTCCCGAATATGACGATTGAAGGCGCTCGAAGACGTAGCACTTCCAATCAGAACACAGGCCATAATTGAGAGGACGATCTTTGTCTTTTCTGATAGAGGATTTACACACATACCAGAGATAATCCTACTGAACAATCAGCACGAAAGGATCAACGAAGAGAAGGAGCGTTTCTACCCTTTAAAGAGGATAACCAGGATAATCCCAAGGAGCAGCCAGAGAGGAATGGACAGCATCAGACCCCAGGCGAGTCCTTGTGCTGTCTTGAGGCGGCCTTTCAATGTTTGTTTTTCTAACGCTTTCGAGATGCGCAATTTGACATCTTCCAGATGAAACGGCTTCGTAATATAATCATCCGCCCCACGATTGATCGCATCCACCGCCGTATCAATAGAGGGATGGCCCGTGATCATCAGAAAAATGACTTCGTTATTCTTGATTTCACGCACGCGCCGCAAAAGCTCCATGCCATCCATGTTGGGCATAATCAAATCAGCCATCACCACATCAAACGCACCTTTCCCATATTCAATTAAGGCATCCTGCCCATTTTTCACCGCCACCACGGCATACCCGAGCGACAACAAAAATTCTGTCAATGCTTCACGAACGCCGGCATCATCATCCACAACTAAGATACGTTCAGCCATTGCTGTTCACCCTCCTTGGAAAGTCACTGAGACCCCGCACTAGGCACACCGTGCTCCTAAAAGGTCGGAAAATCAATCACCACTACATCCTGTGGAACGGTGAATTTAAGTAAATCGGTCGAAAGTCCCTGATTCATCTGAATATCCCCAAAGCGTACTCGAGAAATGTTTCCACTAGTTTCAAAAATAGTAATTGTTTGAATGAGATACGAATCAGGAAATAATTCAAGGATGATTTCTTTGATCGTTGGCGCTGTGTCTCCGTCAGGTTTAGGGATTAGCGTTAAATCCGGTAGCTCTTGAGCACCATTCTCCGCTTCAGGAGACTCCAAAACCGTGAATTGCTGCGACAGTTTTCCCACCCCTAATAGCAAAGCTAAAGGACCTTTTGAGGCAGCAATTTGCGTAAGAGTGCCCTTCACCACTTGCTGATGCTCGGGGACATACATCATCACGGCATCACCATCTACATAAATATGTTCTTTCGACGGCTCAAGATAATCCCAACGTAAGAGCCCGGGCTTTTTTAAATAAAACTGCCCAGTGGATTTAAATCCTGACTCAAAACCTTCAATAATAGTCTCTTGGGTAAAGGTGCCTTGCAAGTCCTGAGTCTTGGCATAACGATCATCCACCTGCCCGACCACGTCATTAACCTTGGCAGCCCAGGCTGGAGTAACACCATTCATAAGCAGGGCGATCACCCAGCAAACAATCAGATTCAATAAAATATGTTTCTTCATCCTATCTCCGCTGTAGCCGTGCCTCTGGCCAAGACTTCTCGTCGTCCATCACGCCCTGGAGCACTCACAAGACCCTCTTGTTCCATTTGCTCAATCATTCGTGCTGCCCGAGGATACCCGACTCGGAGGCGCCGCTGAATAAATGAAGCTGAAGCCTGCCCTGTCGTCATAATAAGTTCTCTGGCTCGTTCATATGTTTCATCTTCAACCACATCTTCAGTTGAGGGCTCTTGCCCTGTGGCTAAGGCACCTTCGTCGTATATGGGAGCAGCCTGTGACTTGACCCATTCCACAACATTTCGGACCTCATCGTCTGACACATAAGGCCCATGCAGCCGAACAATACGTCCCGTCCCTGACGCTAGAAACAGCATATCACCTTTTCCTAGCAAACTTTCAGCGCCATTTGCATCAAGAATCGTCCGTGAATCTGTTTTTGAGGACACTTGATACGCAATGCGCGCGGGAAAGTTCGCCTTAATGATCCCAGTCACCACATCCACGGAAGGCCGCTGTGTCGCAAGAATCAAATGAATACCCGACGCCCGAGCCATCTGAGCGAGTCGGGCAATACGGTCTTCAATATCTTTTGGTGCCACCATCATCAAATCGGCAAATTCATCGATCACGACGACGATATAGGGCAACGGAACATGCTCCTCAATCGGAGTTTTCAATTCGGGAGCATCTGCAATATCCATTGATTGCCCTTTGCTCATCTTCTTTTTGCCTTGCCCTAAGGACCCCGACTCCTGAAGCTCAACTATCTTTCGATTATAGGCATCAATATTCCGAACGCCCAACTCCGCCAACACCCGGTAGCGGCGTTCCATTTCCTGAACGACCCAACTCAAACCGCGCGCCGCTTCCTTCGGATTCGTAATCACAGGACGGAGAAGATGCGGAATCCCATCATACACCTGTAATTCTAAAACTTTGGGATCAACGAGGAGAAGCTTCACCTCATCAGGATGAGCCGTGAACAAAATATTTAAGAGCAGACAATTTAACCCCACACTTTTCCCAGACCCAGTCGCTCCAGCAACCAGCAAATGAGGCATGGTGCGTAGATCGGTGACGACAGGCCGGCCATAAATATCCTTGCCAAGAGCGATGGCCAATTTTGATCGCGCTTTGACAAACACACTCGAGGTCAACATATCTTTTAAGCCAACGGTTTCCCGCTGCGGATTAGGAACCTCAATCCCTACGGTTGATTTGTTCGGTAGCGGGGCCACAACTCGCACCTTCAAGGCCTTGAGAGCCATCGCCAAATCATCCGATAAGGTGACAATACGCGAGACTTTAATACCCGGCGCTGGGGCAAACTCATACATGGTAATCACAGGCCCTGGATGGACATCCGTGACACTTCCGTCAATCCCAAAACTACCTAGAGTTTGCACCAAAATATCAGATTGGGACTTCAACACCGAATCGGTCTGATGCGCAGCTCGAGCGGCATGTGTGTCCAGAAGATCGGAAGGCGAAGGCATTTCGTACGCTTCCCCGACGGTTTTACGTGCAACATAGTCGTTATCTGATTGGTCAGTCAGAGCCAAAGGCGGCTCAATCTCGATTTGCGCAGGATTCACGTCTACAGGTGGCTTTGAACCCTTCGGCAACTCAAGGATCGAATCCAAGCCCAAACTCCCTATTCCTCCCCTAGCAGCCAATTCTCGATTGATTCGTATCGATTTATTTTTTTTGGGTTCCGTATCCTGCGCCCACCACTCTCTCTCTTTGAGGGCCGAAAGGGACGACGCCATGTAATTCCACAGTCCTCCGCCTAGTGCTATCGTGCCACGAGCTAGTTGGCCAAGAGATACTGGTACCAATAGCAAAAAGGCGACCAGTAACATCGCACCCAAGATAATAGAGGCACCAGTCGCTCCAAAATAGGTTCCCAGAATACCGGAAACTTCCTGCCCTATAATTCCGCCAGAGGCAGCACTATAAGTGTCTGCAACCATCTGAGTCCCAACTTGCAGATGCAGCAAAGAGCTCACGGATAAGATGGCAAGTAATGACCCCAGCCATCCAACCAGAGTTAGCTCTAGCCGTTCCGACCACAGTAACGTCAGACCAAATCCAACTAATAATAAAGGCAGCACAAATGCCCCGCCACCCACGATGGCCAACAAGGAGAAAGCAACGGTCGAGCCAACAAGACCAACAGCATTATCCGGCATCGGTTGCGTTGAGGAATGAGGAAAAAATAAAACAGGGTCGGCGGGAGAAAAGGTGAGAAGACTTAGCAACCACAAGATTCCAACTGTGGCGAGAAAAACCCCTGTAATTTGAACGGTTAACGAAGAATCTTCTTTCACAGGCTTCTTCTTTTTCCCTTCTTTCTTATTGGGGAAAATACTCATCAAAAAATCGTACCATAAGGGTTTCTATTGAGCAAACAAACCGTAAGCTTATAGCTCCTATTCAAAAGCAAGAGATATGTTAAGGAACAGAGGTCAAAAGGCAGGCAATGCTCTACTTAATTCCTGAAACTCTTTGACAGATAGGGTTTCGGCGCGTCGGGTGAAAGAGATCCCGGTTTCATGCTGAACTTGTTGCAGGGATTCATCAGAGATTTTGGCAGACCGGAATGCGTTCATGAGGGTTTTACGACGTTGGCCGAATGCTGTCCGGACCACTCGTTGAAAGTGCGCCAAGTGTTCTGGTTTTTCTGAATGCCCTTGGCGAATGTCCAAGCGCACAACCCCAGAATCCACATCCGGAACCGGACGAAAACATTTCCTGGAAACTTTAAAACCAAATTTCACATCAGCCAGGTGTTGCACCATGACTGATAGCACGCCGTAGTCTTTACTGCTTGGCTTAGCCACTAATCTTCTTGCCACCTCCTGTTGAACCATCAAGACCATTCGAGAAATATGTTGTTGAGACTCCAATAACCGAAACATGATGGGTGTTGAAATATTATAGGGCAGATTGGCTACCACGACGGTCGACGATGGAAGCTGGTCAAATGGATATTTCAGCGCATCCTGTGCTTCAACCTCCAGGTTAGGATACTCAGCAAATTCCGTCTTCAAAAACTCCACCATCCTGGGATCCACCTCTAAAGCCAGGACTTGCTTAGCAACCTGACACAATAGTCCAGTCAAAGCGCCACCACCGGGCCCAATTTCGCAGACCGAATCTGAAGGTTGGATATCCGCCAGGCTGACGATTTTCCGAATCAGATTGGGATCAATCAAGAAATGCTGACCGAGTCGTTTGCGTGGATAAGGAGGAAGCGATGCCATCATGCAAGGAAATTATTAGACGAGATTAGACGGAACAATCTGAGAAAAGGTGCTTTTCAATTGCGAGAAGACTGCTTCAGGGAATGCCGGTTGTTTGAATATCTTTGGCCAGTTTTTTTAAATGCCTGCGGCACATATCGACTTCATCCGCTAACTCATCGAAAACATCACCCACAAAGTACGTCGTCTCCAACCATTCCTTGGTGATGTGTTGAAGGTAATCAGGACTGACATGGGGTTCAAGACCCTCGACGACTTTTCGTTTCCATTTGGTCACATGGTCTTTTCCCTGCACCGCGTTAAGAGCCTTCTCTGCTTCGGCATGAATCGTGGTGATCTCCTCTATCTGGCTTTGAATATAGGCCAGCAACTCTGACGTGTCCTCACTCATGAGCGTCCCCTTTTTCAACAAATATTAAGCAGCAATGGTCTTCCAGCAATCAGCAAAGCTCCGCGCCACAATTAAAGTTTCCTCTACTTGTCGCTTATCAACCACATTTCATACCTTCTTCAATTTGGTGGCCAGCCACATACTGCGACACAGCCATTCGTTTCTTATTCGCTGGTTGAATGTCTATAAGATCGAGGACCCCGTGACCTGTCTGAACGTGGATCGCCTGTTTGGTTACACCCACAATCGCTCCAGGTAAATCATGATGGTTGTCCGAAGACAAGTCTTCATCCTTCTCTGAGACCTGCACCCTCCAAATGCCCCATCGCTCCCCATTCACAAACGTATATCCGCCGGGCCATGGAGATAAGCCCCGAACTCGATTCGCTAACGTTGAGGCAGATTGACTCCAATCAAGAAGCCCATCTTCTTTCTTGAGTATAGGGGCCAGGGTTGATTGGGATTCATTTTGCACACGAGGTGTCATCGAGCCCGCCACCCATTTTTGAAGTGTCGGCACCAAAAGACGTCCACCCATTTCGGCCATCCGACTCGCCACATCCCCTGCCGTATCTTCAGCGGATATCGGCATCACGGCTTGCTCGAGAATGGCACCGGTATCTAAACCCGCATCCATCATCATAATAGTAACCCCTGTTTCACGCTCCCCATTGATGACCGCCCATTGAATCGGGGCCGCTCCTCGATATTTTGGCAACAACGAGCCATGCACGTTCAAACATCCTTTGGGAGGGAGATCCAGGATAATCTGAGGCAAAATACGCCCAAATGCGGCAACGACAATCACATCCGGGTTCCACGACCGGAGAGTCTCTAAAAATTCAGGAGCTTTCATCTTCTCCGGCTGAAAAACAGGAATATTCTGAGCCAAAGCCAATGTTTTCACGGGGCCAACTTGGATTTTCTTCCCGCGACCACTGGGCCGATCCGGTTGGCATACCACCCCCACAACCGAATATTCTGAATTAATGAGATGTTGGAGTGTAGGAACCGCAAATTCAGGGGTCCCCATAAAGACCACACGCATCATATATCCTCTCAATCAACCACTAAGGAAATCCAGATTACCATATAACCTCTGATTCAGAAGAACAACAAGTTCTGACGGTCTTCTTAGAATTTTCATCCCACGCTTATGCGAATTGACTCCCTTTCAAATACTGTGATAGAAGCCCACGCAACGACAATTTCGACAGCACTGTAGCCCTGAATACGGGAAAAGGATCGCGAACATGGGTGGACATAGCCATTGGTCAACGATCAAGCGTCATAAAGGTGCCCAAGATGCGAAACGGGGAAAAATCTTTACCCGCGTCATCCGTGAAATTTCCATTGCCGCCCGAAGCGGGGGCGATCCTGACGGTAATCCGGCCTTGCGCCAAGCCATCGCAAAATCCAAAGAAGTCAATATGCCAGTCGATACAGTGAAACGGGCCATTCAGCGCGGGACAGGGGAATTACCTGGAGTCCAATTCGAAGAATTTATGCTTGAAGGCTATGGCCCAGGGGGGACAGCGCTCCTCCTGGAAATATCGACCGATAAACGTACCCGAGTCGTGGCAGAGGTTCGAAACATCCTCACCAAGAATAATGGCACCATGGCAGAACCGGGGGCTGTGGCATGGCAGTTCAAAAAAAAAGGGTTAGTCGTGATCGAAGGCCAGCCCGTCACGGAAGAACAATTATTCGAATTGGTCTTGGAAGCCGGAGCCGAAGACGTCAAACAGACCCCGAGTGGATTTGAAGTCATCTCAGAGCCAGCAGACTTCGAAGCCGTCAAAGCCGCGATTGAAAAAGGAGAAATCGAAGCCAGCCTGTCAGACATCACGTTTCTTGCCCAAAACCATATCCAACTCGAAGGCCGAGATGCAGAACAAGCCTTAAAGCTTATGGACCTTTTGGATGAAAACGAAGACGTGGCAAAGGTCCATGCCAACTTTGAAATATCTGACGAATTGATGGAAAAAATGGCCGCCGAAGGTGCCTAAGCCTTATAAGGATTCCTTCATTCTCCCGTTATCATTTCTTCCACATTCCCCAACTGCTTTTGCAACCATCTTCGTTTTTGAAGAAAGTCTGAGATTCCTCCAAGCATGATTGCCTCACTGTCGGGAACCCTCACCTCAAAAACACCGCAAGATGCCATTATTTCTGTGCAGGGCGTGGGCTATCAGGTATTCATCGCTCTTTCGACTTATTTCACTCTTCCGGACATCAATGCAACGGTGCAGGTCTTCGTCTCCACCCATATCCGGAACGACACCATTCAACTCTTCGGGTTTTCGACCACAGAGGAGAAACAAGCCTTTTCACTCCTCACCACCATCAGCGGTGTGGGACCGAAGCTCGCACTCAGCGCGTTATCAACCCTGCCCGTCTCTGACTTATGCACGGCGATTGAATCAGGTAACATCGAAACCCTAGGCTCCATTCCCGGCGTCGGGAAAAAGTCAGCCAGCCGAATGGTCCTGGAACTCAAAGACAAAACCACTCGCATCATGATGTCAGATTCTCAACAACCTTCCACGTCCCCAACAGAACCAACAAACTTCCTACAAGAAGAAGCTGCCTCCGCCCTCATCAACTTGGGATACCGCACACCCGAAGTCAACAAAGCCATCACTCTCGCCCTCAGCAAAATGAATGAAACGTACGAACTGGAAGACCTCATCCGCACCACCCTCAAAGAACTCGCCAAAGGGTAAACACACCAAATCAATTTGAGAATCTAATAAGCCTATTTCCTTGACACATTAGCCAGACCTCTCATTTAGGGCACACCTTACTTGAGAAGATTAGTCCCTTCATTAAATTATGAAGCGGAATCAAGGGAACGCCGAGGTGCTACGATTTTCATTCCACAAGTGGTGATTAGGGCTGAAAAACACGAAGATCAGTCGTAGACATTTCCTCGCCAAAATCGTCGCGCTTGACAGGCAGGTCATAGCGAAGGGCAATCCGTTCCTTGCGGTGTTGCGCCTCTAATTCACGGCATTCCTGTTCGAGCTGCCGATATTGTTGTTGATAATTAGCGCAACAGATCGCGATGACGGTCTTTTTCCATGTATATAAATGAATAACCTCGACTATGTTATTCAGATATTCCCAAACACTCTTTTCCTCATGGTAGCGGCGGTCGCGCGTAATCTCTTGCGTTAATGCTTTCTTGCGCGCTTGTCCGCGGTACTCTTCGAGTTCTTTGCGATGTGTGGCTTGAAGTTGATCGAGCGCGGCTAAAATCTCAGCACGTTCATGACGTTGCTGAGCATGGAGTTGTTGCTTTTCAGGAGCCAATTCCACACAACACCATTCTGAGAAAAAGGGAGAGCCAAGTGTAGCAAAATTTCTTCGTGATTCCATGTACTGAGTGCAGTACGTAGTTTGGAAATGCCCACAAGATGTAGAAGATCAGTTAAAGGAACTGTAAATGAAGGCTTTGAATCGTTGGCTAGGAAGGACTAGAGGGTTTCGCGAATTTTTTGACCCTGTGCCGCACTTTCAATCACACGCTTGAAAAAACGCAAGACATCGGCTAGATCAAGCCAGAAACCACAATTTATACACTTCGCATTAAACCGGCGTGACACTCTAGTGTATTGCCGTTCCACGACCATGGCGCCTTGGCATCGCAAGCATTTCATAAAAAATTCGCCGAATCTCCTCAGCAGGGCATTAAAATGCCTTCGAGAGCATGCATAATTTTATGGCTTTATTCAGGTGCGTCAACTGTACTCAGGGCGAAAATGGAGTGTCAAGAATTGTCGGGCGCTTCTTCTAAGGGTGGAGAGACAGACTCCCCACCTGCGCGCCTTTTCAGGCCATGATGCAAAAAAATCGACACATTACTCGAGGCATTATTCGCAATCGCCAATCCTGGCTGCTCACCTCGTCCCGCCGCGATGGACAAGGAAGTGATGGCAAACGGGGCATGAGGCGTTCCGTATTGGCGTGGAGGATAGTGAAAGGTGCCATCACCTTTGCCATAGAGTAATGACATACTCGATGATTGAATATTCACGACCGCAACATCAGGAATTTTGTCTCCATCGAAATCCTGAGCGACTCCATGATTCGGCCCGGCATCGCCACCAGAGTCTTTTCCTTCTTGAAAGGTACCGTCGCCATTCCCTAAAAACACGGTAATGGTATTCATCTCACCATTGATGACTAACAAGTCCAAAATTTGATCGATATTAAAATCGGCAAAGGACACGCTGAGTGGTCGTTTACCCGTTCGATAATCTTTGGGCGATAAGAACGTTCCATCCCCTACACCCAGCCAAATGGACACGGCATGGCTCATTGGGCCGCCATTGCTTACGGCAAGATCCAAATGTTTGTCCGCATTGAAGTCTGCGGACGCCACAGACGTTGGTGTATCCCCATATTCATAGAGCGCTCCTACGCGAAATTTCCCGTTTCCCATTCCTAAGAATACTTGGATCTTGTCATTGCGAAGTGCCACGACCATGTCCGGCAAAAAATCTTCATTGAAATCGCCTGTCGTAATACTGACTGGCGTCCGTCGGACCATGTATTGGGCGCCACGCAAAAATGTGCCATTTCCCTGTCCTAAAAAGACTAAGGCATGATTATCACCTGAACAAGCCACCACCATGTCTGCAAATTTGTCCAAATTAAAATCATCGACAGCCACGTTACGAGGTTCTTGGCAGGCTGTGATAATTCTGTGATCCTGAAACCCCCCGTCGCCGGTGCCCATAAGTAGCGAGAGGGAGTTGTCCTGGATATTGGTTGTGACTAAATCCGTAAATCCATCGCCATTAAAATCGCTTGCTTGAATAGACGTTGGGTTTTTACCTACGTGCAAATCTCTATAATGATAGATGAGATCAGGCGGGGTATAGTCTTCACGGGCGGGGCATGCGGCCAACCCTAAGAGTAGAAAGGTCGCCACTAGATATGGAGACCGGAAAAACCTGGTAAACAACGATTCCAATATCCTGGCACCTTTCCCACTTGAGAAGGGAGTTATAGCCCTATTGTACGAAAAATCTGAAGGCGGCCAGAGTATACGGATTTCTACATATCCTGTAAAACTAGAAGCAATCCCATGATGCACTCAGCTTGTACGCCGTAACTGCTTATGCAGATCAAAAAGATAAGCTGCTATCGCTTCGAGGCTTCTTTCTATGGCTCAGACAAACAGGCCTCAAACAAAAGACCCCAAACGAACTTCTCTCAACATCATCAGATCCTGGAATCATTGAAACGAGACTCCAGAAGAAGAACATAGCTCGTGCCCCAGCTCATACATCACACATCTTCCAAAGAATTCAACGTCATCGTGGCTGGCACGGGAAGCATTACCGAAAAAACCTTGGGTTTCAAACACACGATCAGGTATCTTTTGGCAGCAGCCTAGCCGTTGCGCAAGCCGGTTGAATCATAGGAAGATAATCCGTAGGTCTTTATGGCTCAATATTATGGGAGGAAGAACAATGGGTTTGGCAGATAATACGTGTGTGCCATGTCGTGGTGGCGTTCCTTCCTTGGAATCTCCGAAAATCCAAGAATTATTAGGTCAATTAGAAGCTGGGTGGACACTGAACGAGCAAGGACACATCGAACGGACGTATGAGTTTCCCAACTTTGCGGACGCCCTCGCTTTCACTAATCGCGTGGGAAACGTGGCTGAAATTGAAGGGCACCATCCTGATTTGTACTTAGCATGGGGAAAGTGCAAGGTTGAGATTTGGACGCACAAAATTCAAGGTTTAACTGAGAGTGATTTTTTTCTCGCGGCGAAGGCTGATCGGGCGTTTGCTCTTCCTCCTCTGAATCTCTAACAACTCATGGCGACCACCTCCACCCTTATTCAGCCAAACTCTTCGGGAGTGAAACAGGTTGATCCTGCCTCTCCTGAATCCACAACAGATTTCGGTTCATTAGGCACGAGGGTTGCCTTGGTCACCATGCCGTTTTCGTATTCAAAGTTCCCATCTATTCAATTAGGCACCCTGTCGGCCCTCTTGAAATCACAGGGCATCGGCACCAAGACCTATCACTTTAATTTGCAGTTCGCCCATAAGATTGGCGTACCGCTTTATGAAATTTTATGTGAAAAGCGCGGCCTTTTTGGAGAATGGCTGTTTTCAGCCCTCCTCTTTCGGGACAACCCCAAACATGCGCAATACCCACAGATGTTCAAACCTGTGTTTGAAGATACGGCTCGAGAAGCCGGCTGTTCCATTGGTCACTTGGAAGAGATCGCTCGAACCATTGCTCCACAATTCTTAACCTGGGCCCTAACGACTGTGGAGTGGGATCAATATGACGTCGTGGGCTTCACCTCAACCTTTGACCAAAATGTTGCCAGTTTGTCTTTGGCCAAATTGATCAAGGATGTGTATCCAGATGTTCGGATTGTTTTTGGTGGGGCCAATTTCGATGGAGAGATGGGCTTGGAACAGTTTCGGGCATTTCCTTGGATCGACTACGTGGTGAGTGGGGAAGGCGAACATTCTTTTCCCCCGCTCGTCCAACGTATTTTACTCAAACAGGAAAGTGACATTCCCCCTGGTATTGCCCATCGCAAAAATGGCGCGATTTGCTTCACTCCCAATGAAGAGTTGGTCACAAAATTTGATCAGGCGCCACCTCCCGACTATGACGACTACTTTGCAGATTTAGACGAATTAGATCGCCAAGGTTCCACTGGCCTCAATCGCATTTTGCTCTATGAAGGGTCACGAGGCTGTTGGTGGGGAGAGAAACATCATTGTACTTTTTGCGGGTTGAATGCTCAGGCCATGGATTTTCGTGCCAAGTCTCCGGATCAAGTGGCTGGTGAATTAGAGTTCCTTTCTAGCCGTTATGACACCAGTCGCTTTCGATTAGTCGATAATATTATCGACATGAAATATGTGGACGGGTTATTCGGTCAACTGGCTCAACGACACGTGGACCTGGATGTCTTTATGGAGACGAAGAGCAATCTCAGTAAACGCCAAATTCAAACCTTGGCTCAGGGCGGCGTCAAATGTATGCAGCCTGGAATTGAAAGCCTCAGCCACGCTCAACTCAAGGAAATGGATAAGGGCGTCAGTCCTCTACAGAATATTCAATGTTTGAAGTGGAGCCAGTATTATCATATCGATTTATCCTGGAATATTTTGTTGGGATTTCCTGGGGAGACCAATGCCGATTATCAGCGGCAAATGGAGATGATTCCTTCATTGCTCCATCTTCAGCCCCCTGAATCCACGTCAAAATTATGGCTGGAG
>JAJDBQ010000097.1 GCA_029261255.1 Nitrospirales bacterium | reverse complement strand
TGCCTGAGATCGAAAGCCCAAGACCATCATATAAATGGCCATAATTAACCCGATTACAACTAATAGGATGTGGACGGTCAACAGCGGGATAAACACATTGTCGTAAAGAGCCTGAGATCCCCCAAACCCTTCCTTCCCTTCGAAGGCTAAGACGCCTAAATTACGGAAGAGATAATAACTCATAAAGAAAGCCAGCATCGAGATCATCCCGCCTAGCATGAGCCAGTGATGGTGATCTGCTTTTTTCTTTCGAGCTTGCACCCATCCTACGATAAACAGCAGGGTAAAGAATGTCGCCATGAATTGACTGACATCTGCTCCCATCGTTGCATGCGTTCCAAAGAATCCTGGCTCTCGAAGCCATTCGGCGAGTTCATACATAATCCTTGTGCCTATCCCTTTATCATTTCGTGCCTTGAATCATGGCGCAAGGTTCTAATTCTTCTATTCTTTGGAAACCTGCTTCTTCCATCCACTGTCGAGATTCTTCTATCCTAAAACATTGTCCTTTTTCCGTATTCACTAAAATATGAACAGCAAAGGCGGTGGTCCATGCTGGGCTGGTTCCCGCAGAATCTAAAAATCGGTCTTTAATAATCAATTGCCCACCGGCCTTCAAACTGCCATACACTTTTTCAACTAACGCCGCATTGGTCTTTCCATCTTGATAATGCAAAATGTCGGACATGAGTGCGACATCATAGGAACCCTCAAAGGCATCCTCATGAAAATTTCCTGGCTGCAAATGAATCCTGGAAGTTAAACCGGCCTCTTCAATACATTGCTTCGTCACCTTCAATGTTGCCGGTAGATCAAATACCGTGGCCGTCATTTCTTGATATTCTTGGCAAAATGCAATTGCGTTCGTGCCAGCTCCACCTCCGATATCCAACATTCGATTCGCACCAGATAGTTTCAAGCGTTGAGCCAAAGCCGGCCCACTGCCTCGCCCAATTCGATCCAGTACCGTCAGCACCTGCGCCCCTAATTCCGGATCGGTCTCAAATACATGCTGTTTCACGGGAGACTCCCCCGTTTTAACCGCCTGCTCTAACTGTCCCCAGTTATTCCATTCTGCATTATGTAAGGTGAGCAAATGCCCCACATAGTCCGGGCTGGATTGTACCAGATATCGTTCGGCCACAGCTGTATTGGCGTATTTCTTTTCTTCTTTCTCAACCACACGCATGGCCACGAGCGCATTCATGACCAGCTCTAATGTGCGCGGGGTCAACGCACGCTCCTCCGCCATCTGGCTGATCGTCAAAGAAACTCCCTTGAGCACCGAAAACAGATCAAGCTGAACAGCAGTAAGAAGAATTTTTGTTTCCCAGTAGTAGCCTATCTGGAAAATATCAGCGAGGGACAACTCACGTGGCACTTAGAACCTCAAGCGTAAAAAGTATATAAGGTTTGAAGGAATCTTCAAAACAACAGGGGATGTTCAAAAGGTACGATTGGCAAAGCGCAGGCTTTTTGGCGCGCAGAACGTACAGGGCAGTACGTGAGCACGAAGAAGAGCCAAGAACGCCGCTGACGCCCTTTTTCAACATCCCCGAGGTCGATCTTAACGGGGGCAAATGTTCAATGGCAAGAAACTCCGTCGAAGGTACGCATAAAAAAAGAGGGCAACCAGCAAATTGCTAGTTGCCCTCAAATTCAGAGCCCTCTCTTATGAGAGTACGATCTTATTTAATTTCGAAATTGGCTTCGGCTGTGCCACCATCAGCCACTTCAACTTCAACCGTAATAGCCTTTTTCCCACGGGCATTTTTGGCCACGGAAGGATGGAAAACGGCAACGGTATGTTTGCCAGCTGGTACATCTTTAATTTCAAATGTCCCATCGGCTCCTGAAGTACCATAGTGAGGATTGGTCACAGGTAAGTACCAGCCTTGCATGAACTCATGTTGGTCACATTGTAACCGGAGAACTGACCCTTTTTTGGCAAATTTCAATTTGACCTTCTTTTGCAACGAAGATCCTTTTTTGGCTAACCCAATATTAAACTCTGTGCTGGAATTGGCACCTAATTGGTCAAAGCTGTGTGGATTATGCAAAACCCCTTCTTTTGACTTCGGATCATTCGCATCGGCATCGTTATTTTCTACATAGAATTGGCCTTTGCTCACAGCCACTCCCGTAAACGGTAAGAATTCGCAAAGCTCAGCCATAACCTTTTGTGCTGGTTCTTTGGCATAGCCCTTCATCCAAGCCTTATCCTTAATGCTGGTAATGGCAACAACAGCATCCTTTAAGCCTTTGCTTCCGTCAACTTGGACTTCTTTCAAGAGACGGGTTTCGCCATCTTCGCTCTTGCTCGTATTTTTCTTGCAAAAATCTACATTCGGGAATTTTGAAAATGCGAACTCCTTAGGTGGCGGCACTGCACCGGTAAAGGTGACTTTTCCCTTAATCGTTCCACCAGCTTGGGCAACGAGAGGGGCAGCAAGTAGCAAGCTACCCATCAATAAAGACAAAGTTAGAGATTGACGTTTCATCATGGTTCTTCCTCCTAGTTAAGAAAATTCTGTTTGTTGACGAGGGTAAATGAACAAATAAGATGTGGGTGATATCGGGCTGTCTCCTGTATCCCGGCCAGATTCAGACAGACAACCTTGGAATGATCGAATTACCGCACCCACTTCCGTATATATCAGGAATAAAAAAATCGTGTCAAGAAAACATAGGCACCCTGGGCCATATGGACTATAAATTAGGTCCTTTAGCTCCACTAAGCGACGGGTTAGGGAAAATTCATAATTCCACGTATCAAGACAAAAAAAGAAACCTCGAGAATGAACATAAAATAACCCTCAAAGAACAGTTTCCCTGAGTACACTTAGTAGCTCTCCTAACCGCACTTTCAGCCCTTCAGCTTCGTACACAGGCGCTAAACACATTTGATCGGTACAGAGAAAGGCTGCAGGCTTTCCATCATAGGGAAATACAATCTCGCCCCATTTCATCGTCCCGCTCTGAGGGATAAAATTTTTGACCATCTTGCCTGGGCAGTACAATCGATGAGCCTCAGTCAATAGAGTTCTTGTCCTCACATCATCTGACATGCCAACCACCGCAATATGGACAGGCGATCGGAACCATTCATCCATCGCCAGGCCGATTAAGGAAATGGGAAGAGGTTGTGGTGTCGTTACGACAGATTGAAGTGTGCGCTGTGCCGTCAATCGATATTCATCGTTATTCGTCAGATGAAAAAGCTCCAGATACAACCTAGCCGCCTGAATATTTTCTCTCGCCGGTTTTGTGGGCATTTTCAATAGACCCAAATTTCCAGTTGAACGTGGACGATCGAAAAATCCACCACCATTAACATCGCCCAGTAACAACTCTGTGCCCTGTGCAAGAGATTCGACGTTCTGCAAAAATTTAGGATCTTCAGTTGCTCTATAGGCCTCCAGCAAAGCCAGGCCCAACCGAATATGGTCCGATAAGATTCCATGAAGCCGTGGCGAATCACTCATCGCTCCATGAACCACTCCCTTCTCCTTATCAAACCGCTCCGTCACTATCTGGGGCAAGACATGAAGCGCTCGTTTTTTCAACATTGGTTTCCCAAACGCCTGCGCGGCATGAAGGTAGGCCCACGCCATATCAGCATTGCTACCCGTATACATTCTCCTATCTACCAGTGGCATTCCCCTCGCCTTCCGATGAGTGAAATTCCAAGAAAAATACTCCGCTCCTGAGATAAGAGTCTTTCCATCCTGGCCACGGACATCCGCATCCTGGCTCTCAAAGAATTGACCTGTTTGAGAATCAATTAAAAAATTCTCCACATAATCAATGATCCGCATCGCAATATATTTGTATTCAGTATTCCCTGTGAACTCATACGCTCTGACATAATTATGAAGATTCTGAGCCTGAACCGTGAGCATTTTTTCAAAATGCGGCTGACTCCAATTAGCCTGTTCGGCATAGCGATAAAATCCTCCCCACACCGGGTCAAGCAAGGCCACTTGCTTCTCTAATGTCGTCAACCCCATGTCAATCAATTCTTCGTCATTCTCAAAGAACCCGTAGCTAAGGGCCATCTGAATGGCTTCAGGCTCAAAAAATTTCGGATGATCTCGAAAGCCCCCATTCACGGAGTCAAACTCTCTCTTCATCATCTCCACGCTATGACTCGCCATGGACGAACGAAGTGTCGCACTTGGAGATTCATTCGTTTCCTCATGTTCCTTCACACGATTCCACAACTGGTTCGCTTCTTCGCGTAGATCAACTCTTTCTGATTCATACAGCACTTTGGCTTCTTTGAGAAGTTCGATCATGACCTCTGGTTCCAGAGAATTGGCCTGAAAGAGAATTTCTCCAGTTGGCAACAACAGGCTTGTCGTCGGCCAACCACCAGTGCGGTATCGTGCCTCAAGATCAGGGCGTTGATCGGTGTCTACCCTCACCGCAATAAAGTTCGTTTGGAGCAACGCGAGAACCTGCGGATCAGCATAGGTTGTCTGATCCATCACATGGCAGGCATGACACCACACTGCCGTTAGGTCTAGGAGAATGAGTTTGTCCTCTGCTTGAGCTCGATCAAATGCCTCCTGTTCCCATTCATACCATTGAATATCTGATTGATGATCTGACTCAACCTGAAGAGAGAACGCCACTTGTTCCGCAGTGAGGAAAAAGCAAACCGTACAACAGAATGTTAGAAAAAATTTCATCATGTAGAGCACGGAGGATGAAAACGAATGGAGTTTAACGGAAACCAATCCGTGAGGGAGCAGGAGTGAAACGCAAAGAGTGAAATACGAAATATGAAACCCTTCCGCACATTCTTATTCCACCCTTCTAACTTCTTACTACTCACTTTCCACAGCCTATGTACCAATCTTCGCATCTAACAGTCTGATAATGGCTGCAGCGGCTGTCACACGCACAGCCGCATCACTATCACGAAGGGTTCGTTTCAAGATGGGCAACAACGTACGATCCTGTATCCGACCTAATGAGCGCACAGCAGCAATCCTTGGACGAGGTAAGGGGTCATTCAGGATGATCGTCAAGGTCCCGATGACTTGCGGGCCTTTCCCATTCCCCAACGCTTTAGCAGCACCTGATCGTATGGATGGATTGGTATCTTGCAAGAGTTGATGCACCGCACTCTCCACCATGGTATAAGGAGCTCCAACCCGTAACAATGAGGCCACGGCAGCCGCTTTTACTCCAGGATTGGTATCAACAAGGGCAGGGTTGAGAGTCGACAACACCTCGTGCTGTTTAAAATATCCTAAACTCAATGCGGCAACGCTACGCACAGCCGGAATTCGATCAAACACTGCGGCCTTAATCGTGGGTAATGATTCAGGAAAGGTCAACTTGCCTAATGCAATCAGCGCGGCGGCACGAATCGAGGGCTGCTTATCTCTCGCAGTTTTTTCTAAAATCGGCAGAGCTCGTTTGTCCTGCAATTCACCAAAAGCACGGATAGCCCCCCCCCGTTCATAGCCTTCCTGACTCTGAGCTCCTTGCTCTATTCGCGACCAATATTGTTTGTGCCCCAACTCATATAACGCTCGAGCAGCTGCAATTTGCACTAATGCCTGTTCATCGTTTAGGGAATCTTTCACCAAAGAAGTGAGGCCGGCCTCGTTGGATCTCCCCAGACCAATGAGTACCGAAACTCGAACAAGTCCCGCCTCATCTTTCAAGGCATTTCGAAATTTCGTGGATTGTTGACCCGCCGTTCGCTTGGACAGGATTTCCGCAGCCAACGCACGTAGCATCCCCGACTTGTCGACAAGTCCATTCTCCAAGTACGAGACGACTTCATCAGAATCAATTTCTTTGAGGGCCGTATACGCAGCTCCTCGAATTTGTTCGCGCATATCCGTAAGTCTGGGTAAGATACTGGCAAGCGCCATTTGACGTAATAATCCTTCATCTTCTCGTTGAGTAACTTGCACCAATTTTTCATACGCATCCAAAGCCTTCGGGGTTTCGCCTAACCGAGCTAATGCCAAGAGATGTAAGCGAGAGACGCCAGATGGCACAGGAGTCTGTTTGAGGACGGGTTCGAGTAGATCAACCGTTTCTTGGAATTTTTCCTGTTCATACGCTTGCTGCGCATTGGCCATCACGGTACCCGCGGCATCATCAGCCCAGACATTGCCGAAGGAACAAGCGCATAGCAAAAAGAGACTCAAGAACACATACTGAATTTTTTTAGTTTTCATTTTTAACCACCACATCTCCATCCTTACCCTCTCGGAATGAACGCTTCTTGAGCTTCAATCTTGCGGTATCCTAATGGAGGATTAAAATAATAGTCCGGCTGTGATGAAAGTACCACATGCCCATATTCGACAAACCAATCACGATCTTGGCTGACAAGTTTCAAGAGGACGTCTCGCTCAGGGTCGACCCATTCAAAAAATTGTTCTCTTTGGCCAGATTGATTCTCCACCACTACTTCATAGAGTACGGCTGGATGGCCACTAACCAAGGAATCTCCTATTAATGTCCGACTCGTTTCGCCTTCCAAGGTGACAGAAAATGGTAACAAATACTCAGATGTTAATGGAACGCTCACAACCATTCGTCGCTGGGATATGATGTACCAAACCTTTTGTTCGTCCAACCGGACAATCGTGACGCCGGCATATCCTAAATCCGTTCTGACTCCCCCCATATGTTCGATTCGATAACGATCATGTTTAACAAATAATTGAGCTTTGGCGACGCGGCCTTCAATATTCCATATCAATTTGGCTGAAAATTCACCGGCATTCGCCGCTCTTAACGTATGTTGTTCAGCCAATACTTCATATGGTGGGAAGATGATCGCAGTAAAGATAATGATTGAGAAAAATAAAGGCGGGAGCCCAATCAAAAAACTAGAGTATAGTAGACAGAAGTTCTGTCGCCATCTCATGGCCTTTGATGTTCAACAAGAGGCTGAATGTTGATCGGACGTCCTAGGGCCGCTGGCGTAAACCGAGGCGGCTTTTGTCGAGTATGGGCTGTCCACCGTCCAACTGGAGAGTCCAGGGAAAAATCTGCATGAGAGACTTGTTGCGACTCAACAGTGACCATTTTAGTGTATTTTTGCTTCACACTTGGATGCCAGGCCCTCAGGCGATATGTTCCTGGAGGAATATCTGTAATCTCAAAATTCCCTGCTTCATTGGTAAACGCATAATAGGGATTATCTACCGCAATCGCCCAACTTTCCATATAGGCATGAAATCCACATTGCATCACAAAAGTTGTTCGACCTTTGGTTAGTTGAAATTGGTGAACCATGGACTTTCCCGGTACATGCTCATGCGTAGCATGCATGTTTCCTCGATGATGCTGGCTATTAAAAGGAAGCGGAGAATTAAATAAGACTCGCGTGCCATGAGTGATTGAGGTTTCATACGCCTGAATGTCGTGCATCACCGGATCCATATTCACGATTTCAATGCCATGCTCACTGCGAACGACTGTCGTAAATGGGAGAAACTGACAATCTCTGGCTTTGACCTTTGGGATAGACAGCGCAAACGGTTTCCCAGACGCCACCCCTTCCAAAACCATGACCACTCCTTGCATGTGATCACGCTCATTCACCACAAAGTCTTTAAGCAGTCGCCACCCCTTACCATCGGAAATGCGGCCACAGTATTCAGGATCGGGAAAAGTAATGAGATTGTAGGCTTTTGGTGAAGGGACAGGCCCATTGAGGCTCACAGCACCCCTGATCGTACCTCCAGCTTCCACCTTCATGACCTCATACGCAGAGGCATTTTGCCCTCCAATGATAAGAAGACACACAAGAAGGAGGAGATAATTCATATCCGTCAGGGAATCTGTCGACGAAGGGAGGGGACAATGACTTCGCCCTCATCAAGCAACTCTACACCAAATCGTGGGTTATCATGCATTTCATGCGCACTACGTCGACCTTTGGGGGATTCATATTCAAAATTAACATTTGCCGTTTTTCCAGCTTCAACTGTCACTTTTTGTTCAATATACACTTTCATTCCAGGATGCCAGACAACCAGATCATATTCTCCTGGTAGGATATCTGTAATTTCAAATACTCCATCTTCTTTCGTGATGGAATAATAGGGATTGTCCAACACCAAGCCCCACGAAAACATATAAGGATGAAATCCGCATTGCATTACAAAAATATTGCGATTTTTTCGAAGATGTATCTTCTCCACCATCGGCTTCCCAGGCATATGCGTATGGACATGCTCACCAAGCATCCCCATCACCTTATGAAAGGGATTCATTGGTAACGGTCGGTTAAATAATATACGAGCACCTCGTTCACGAGCCGTTTCATATCCTTGAATATCATGTTCAATCGGATCCATATTGATCACGGTTAATTCATCTCGATCTTTAATGACATTCACGAAAGGCGTAAAATCGCAGTCAATCGCTTCGACTTCAACCTTCGGCAGATCAAAGGGTTTGCCCTTCTTCACATTCTTCAACATCACGACTGCATCTTTTAACGTGCCCTCCGGACCAATAAGAAAATCCTCGACAATTCGCCAACCAGTTCCCGTTGAAATCCTTCCACAATAGACCGCATCAGGTATGGTGACCAAATTCATGGCCATAGGACGAGGCTTCTCGCCTAACAACGTGACCGTCCCCTTAATTGATCCTCCGTTTTCTACGACCACCCCCTGGTAAGACCATCCATTTGATGCTCCCAGCATGACTATCAAGAGACTCCAGCATACAAACCGCACAATCATCACTCTTCCTCCTTACCGGCCGACTATTCATATCCTAGGGACGTAAAGACTTCTTCGCTTTAGATGAATATACCACTACTTTGCTGATAAAAAAAAACGGGGAAGCCGAAGCTCGGCCTCCCCGTTAAAACTAGCAGATTCAGACACTCGCTCTGTACGTTATTTAAACGCGACTGGCGCGATTTGGCCTTGCTCTGTATTTGGCACCTTGGCTTCCTTCACTCCAGGAGCCACACTTCCCAAAGGCAACAGTCGTTGGTCATTGGTAGGTAACACCCGGAAATACCCCCATTGCCCAGATTGGGAGTAGGGAAGCCGTTGATTGCTATACACATAATCAGAGGCCATGTGATATGGACCACCGGCAGCAGGGATAAAGACATCAATCCCTTCTGAACCGGCAAACTCTACGACACTGATGTCATCAGCACCTTCCATAAACGGTTCA
>JAJDBQ010000096.1 GCA_029261255.1 Nitrospirales bacterium | reverse complement strand
GGCCATTTTGATCATGACGGTTTTGACGGAAATGTTGGGGTGCATAGGAGTCGTGATTGTTTGCCCGCTTAACGGGGCTACAATACCAGGAACTGACTCCCACACAGGATTGGCCGCATCCATTGGAATTGGGCCAGTAATCTTGCCAACCGGAATGGTCACCGGTTGCGAAACGGCAAGCGGAACCTGCCCAAGTGTCAATCCAACACAGACCACCAGGACAGATAGAAGAACGCCAAACACCAGTCGTTTGTTACGCGTCTGCACCAATCTCATAATGACGCATCCTCCTTTGATAAAAGATTAAAACCGAAAGGACTGCTAATAACCTGTCTCTTGAAACCTATCAAACAAATAATCATATACACATCAGCACTACTAGGCATTGCCGGATTGATCAGATGATCCACTCTCTTTATCTAAGAACGCGTCAGCACCAACTTCATTCATCAGCATGCTTAACTCATTCCCTTTATCTTGTGCACCACACTCAAAAGTCTGCCCTTCAGGATTCATGTAAATAGCTGGGCGATAATCAGTTTCAGAATAAGGCTGCGGTGTCACACCAAGATAGGCAATATCAAATGCCATCCAATCTGATGTAAAGTCGGCTAAAATTTTATAAAACCCGTAATCGGCTTTTCGTTTTAACATTCCAGAAAACAAAGGAACCCAGCGACCTATATGTTCTTTAACAAATTTTTTCTCAGCTTCGAACACCGTCTTGAGCTTTTCTCCACCATCATGAAGAATTGCATAGGACTCTTTATATGACAAGTAATGCATGAACTCTAATTCTACGCTCAAATGATCGAGCCGCTCATGTATATCTGGAGAAAGTTGCAAGCCAAAAGCACTATAGAAGCCTGCGATGTCACCCATGACGTAAGACTGACCAAACACATGATCGTTTCCAAATAATGTTTCATATGGGGGGCAGTCTAGCGCGATCACATTACTAAATACTCGACGATGTTCATCACGTAAGTCTTGAATGTTCCAATTTTCGCCCTCAGAAGAAACCCATTCTTCTATAGATTCAAAATGCCCTTCCACCGCTTGCAATCGATCTGCTGTTTCTTGTCCACCGAAATTGCGGAGCTCTTTCCTCAAGCCTTCTAATGCTGCCCGACCATCTGCGACAAACTCACCACTTTGCAGATAATCCAAAAATTCCTCATCTTCAGGATAGAGGTAACCCCAAGAGACTAAAAGATAGAGTTTACTTCGACAAAGCGCACGATCAACAGCTGGAGCAGCCTTTGCTGAGATCTTCACAACTTTTTGTTCATCAGCCGCAACTTTACCGTTGCCGCTTATATTTTTCTTTTCTTTAACCACTGTTGCCATATGTCACCTACACGAAATTAAAAATTTATTTATTCGCGATTTGTATAAATTAGGATCCATATACCTCATTAAAATTCCCGAAAAGGGGACCAGATAATAGGATAACAGACCCATGAAGTCAAGATGTGAATACCCCTCAAATACCCTTTCTCCTTCCATATTTTTACTCGAGCTTCTACAACTCTTCACCCTATTGAACAATTCAATGCTTACAAGGCATTTTTTTTTGCATTCGCAAGCCTTGCAACATTACATCTCCCTCAATCCATACGTATTAAACCTTAATTCGAGACATATCGCACTCAACCACACTCAGCATTACTAGATACTCGACATGGCCCGAGGAACAACTCGAATGGCTGAACGATCATTCACCGTACCACAAATATATTGGCAAACCCCACAACCAACACAGAGACTTTCATCAACAGCCACGATAAATGCGCTGAAATCCATAGCGATAGCTCCAGTTGGACACTTTGGAACACAGGCATTGCACCCATTACCTGCCGTACAATTTTTTTGGGAAACTTTAGCAATCCCCATACGCACTTCATAAAGATTCGTTATCGGTACCAGAGCATCCGTTTCACAGGCTTCTATACAAGGAAATCCGTCGCATAACTGACACGGAGTTTCTCCTGGAAAAATACCTGGCGTTTCATGAACCGCTAACTGCTCTATCGCATCATGAGGACAGGCATCAATACAATCACCACACTGAGTGCAGCGTTCTCTAAAAAGGTCTTCGTCTACTGCTCCAGGCGGGCGAAGCCATCCCGTTTTTTCTGGGACTATTGGTTTCTGTGTTTCATCGATCGTCGGAGCATCACGATGTTTGACAAACGCTTGAACGGTCGCGCCAAGCGAAACGGCCGAATGTCGAAGAAAGTTCCGACGACCAAGATCCGGATCGTTTGTCGTACCTTTGGATGAATCAGATTCTGACATTAATAAGACCTAGACAACGCCAGCTGCTCGCAATTTATACACTTCTACGCATCGGTCGCATGCGCCATATTCAGTATCCCACCCTGGATGGTTTTCACGAATAAAGTCTAAAACAAAACCTTCCAAGGTTTCGTCCATATCCTCAACCCAGGTGTACGTTGGAAATCGACACAGCGGGCACGGAAATCCCGGAAGCAACATCGGCTTGGTCGGAACATCCGGCACTTCACTTTCATCAATCTCTACAGCCCGTTCAATGACACGGGTTGTATCTGATGCCATTTCAACAAGTTCCGCATGAGTCAGGTAATCCGCTTGCCAAATCCCCTCAAACACCGATTCCACCTGGCCAGGTGGAATTTTTCGGTACCACGAACGAAATTCACGAAATCGATACTCCCTAGAGAACATCGGCTCCTTCCCTGATCGGGCAATCCGACTATCAACGTGCAAACTCCAGAGTACACGATAACGATTCAAGATCAAATGCTCTTCACCCGGATTCAGTCCAACCTTCGTGTCAGGATCGTACCCAAACACATCATCAAGCATGTCCGAAATATGCGTTAATTCATGGCGCAAATATCGTGGAATTGCAGGGTCATAAAATCGCCGGGGTATTAACTTAATCCCCACACCTCTTTTACCGGCCTCTTCAAATTCTCGGGCCAACTTTTCTTCAACAACCCCCCATTTCCGAAGGACATCAACGCCCTCTTGATCTTCCTTCAGCACACCACGGACAAGGACGATACCTGTCTTGTCCCGGAGGGCAGGAAAGTTATCAAAGCCGTCTCGAAGAATATCGGCAAACCCCCATTTCGCAAATAAATGCTGATACAACCGCTTAAACTCAGGATCTCGATCATCAAGCCCAAATTGTTCATAAATTGGATCAGCCAACTCATGAAACTCATTGAAATAGGTTGGATCGCCCTCTCGTTCGGTCTTCTCGGCAAACGAATCGATGACTTCTTGAAGAAGGGCTGGCTGAAAGCGGATTTCCATGAACGAGCCTCCGTGAACGTCCTCATCATCTAGCTAGACGTATTCTTTCCAGATAGATGATGATTTCTTATGAATACGTGAATAACTTCAAACAGATGCGTCTTGACTCCCTTTCAAAGCGACGATTACTATCAAGATGACTGGATTATAGAAATGGATTTTCCTATTTGGCAAGGGAAAATCGCCAGACTCTATCCTTTATGGAGTGATGAAACCTACTTTATCCTTTGATTATTTGCCTACGAAACGAGGATCTTCATGACGCAGCCTACGAGTTCCGATATATTGCCCCCTCAGTTGGGCCTTCCCGAAAATGATTTAGAACCGGCACCGCTCCTGGACTCTTTGCCCTATTGGAAAAGCGGCATTAAAGAACTCAAATCCTTCCGCGGACATTCGCAAGAAATTTGGTCAGTGTCGTTTTCCGCTGACGGACGCACGCTGGCTAGTGGGGGCAATGACCGCTTTGTCCGGATGTGGGACATAGAAACAGGGCGGCTTGTACGCTCACTTCGAGGACATACTGCTACCGTTCGGCAAGTGCAATATAGCCCTGACGGTCAAATACTGGCCACAGCCAGTGAGGATCGAACGATTCGTTTATGGAATCCTCAAACCGGGGAATCCCTCCGCTTGCTCTTTACTCGGTATGATCATGCGGTCACAAGTCTTTCCTTTTCTCCTGATAGCCTCATGCTCGCCCGGTGTGGACAAAATAAAGATATCAAAATCTGGGAAGTCACCACAGGGACCGAACTCATGTCCCTCTTAGGCAAAGATCAATTCGACCACAATTGGAGTGTCTGTACGGCGTTTTCTCCCGATGGCCTTCATCTCGTAGCCGGCAGTGATATTGGAAAAATCAAGTTGTATGAAGTCCTACCGAGTGGAGAAGAAAAACTTTCGCTCAACGGCCATTGGCGAGATGAAGAAGATGACGAAGAAACAGAAAATCGTGGCTTTTATGTCGACGATCATGGAGGCTTTCAAAAACCCATGGAATACTGGATTGGCGCACTTACATTTACGCCAGATGGATCAACAATGATTTCCGGTAGTCGAGATTGCACGATTAAGTTTTGGGATATGCCAAATCTGGAAGACCGAAGAACCTTGAAGGGACATTCGGAGTGGATTAGAAATCTCATCGTCAGTCAGGATGGAAAAGTTCTGGTCAGTGCTAGCGATGATGGGACGGTAAAGATGTGGGATATCGAGAAGGGACGGCAGTTCCGCACCATTAAATCACACAAGGGCCCCGTAAGAGGGATTGCCTTATCTGCTGATGGAAAATACCTGGCAACTGCAGGAAACGACCGCGTGATTACACTGTGGGAAGGGGGCGAGTAAGCACCGAGAGGGAATCTGAACTTTTCAGTCCCTCTTATATGTCATTGTCCTCGTCGCGGTCAGAACTAGCATCTTCTCCAGACCGCACAATGGCATAGCGCTTACATTTTTCCCAAAGGCTCTTGCGAGACAAACCTAAGACTTGAGCAGCCGTTGTTCGACTCCACCCGGTTCGCTGAAGTATTTCGATAATGTGAATTCGCTCAAATTGCTCTCGAGCGGTCGCTAGGGTTTCCATCGACCCACTTTTCACACTATTTTTTCGATCCTGTTCCCCACAAAACCCACAGTCCTTTTGCGGCTCCCCTCCTGCATACGGACATTGGCTTTGCCCGCACAAATCCACCACTTGGATTTCTTGAGACTGTTGAGCTAAAGCGACGGCTCGCTCTATCGTATTTTCTAGCTCTCGCACATTTCCAGGAAACCCATAGCGAAACAAGACCTCCCGAGCCTGGCGAGACAACGTCTGGGGTGTTTGTTTATTACGGGAGGCCAGCGTCTGCAAAAAATGCTGGGCAAGGGCCAAGATATCCTCACGTCTCTCCCTGAGCGGAGGAATTTGGACTGGCACAACATTCAAACGGTAAAAGAGATCCTGACGGAATCGTCCCTGCTCAACTTCTTTCTTGAGGTCCTTTTGAGTGGCACAAACCAATCGCACATCAACTTCAATAGTTTCATTCCCGCCGACTCGCTCGAACTGCCGTTCCTGCAACACCCTCAGCAATTTAATCTGAACGACAGGGGAAATTTCTCCAATTTCATCCAAAAACAATGTGCCTTGATGAGCTAACTCAAAACGACCACAACGTTGTCGAAGTGCCCCGGTAAATGCCCCTTTTTCATGGCCAAATAACTCGGCTTCGAGTAGCGTTTCCGGGAGCGCAGCACAACTAACTTTAATAAGCGCATGCTTGTGTCTAGGACTATTTGCATGAATGGCATTGGCCACCAATTCTTTGCCTGTTCCACTTTCTCCATACACGAGTACGGTCGAATCGGTATTGGAAACAAGCTTGATCTTCTCCAACACTTGGTGCATTCGATCGTTCTTGCCCACGATGCCTTGAAAACTGAATTTATGCTCAAGTTCTTCCCGTAGCACACGGTTTTCTTCG
>JAJDBQ010000095.1 GCA_029261255.1 Nitrospirales bacterium | reverse complement strand
GACCATTGCTTGACAGGCTATAGGGTGCCCACTAGAATCAATGAAATCTTCTCTATAGAGCGGGAATAGCTCAGTGGTAGAGCATCGCCTTGCCAAGGCGAGGGTCGGGGGTTCAAATCCCCTTTCCCGCTCCAATTTCATATTTTCTGTCAACACCTCTCAGGTTTTATTCTTATCGTTGATTCTAGCCTATTTTAGGCCTTTTTCTAAACCTCTGTGGCAAAGATGATCCACCAGGGAATAGATTCTTCTTTCATGTAAGAAAACTGCTTGGCCGTGAAACTACTAGGAATGCCTTCCCAAATAGCACCTCGACGAATTTCGACATACTGAAACTTAAAAAATTTTGACGTCTTTGTTTGAGATGCAGCTCCAAAAGGTATGCGATCACGAAGTTCCGCAATCTTGGATAAATCAATGCGCTCTCCTACCGGCAAAGAATTCAATTCTTTATACACAGATCCGAAAATCTCAGGAATACTCTCTTTGGTGAATATTTTATTGGGAGGACGGAATTGAGGATCTGCTAAGATTTGACTCAATATTTCCCAAAAGACCTCATCATCGATTGCCGAGAACACCCCAACTTGTGCTCTCTGCCCCATAAATTCCAACAACGCGAGTGGTCCTACAATATTAAATTTCCACGGGGGAAAAGTGAGAATCTTATCCTGATGGGAGACTTCCAACACAGACTCTCCTTCAAATCGGCCTGGCTGGAAATACCCTCGAGTTGCTTGAAGATGCTGGAGCATGAACGATCGTTCAAGGCGGCTTGGTTCATAGGCAAATGTAGGATTAGCCGGGGCATGGCAGGTACATATAGTGTAACGTGACAGGGCCCCTTTTGCCTGGCGAAAACGCTCTAAATCCATCCCTCCCCAGAATTGATATCTCAATTCTTGCTCCGGAAAACTTTGTAAATACCCCTCATGATCTGGGTTCTTATGATAGACCCCACCGACCCGAGATCCAGGCGTTAACCTATCAAATGCATGCAATTTCAGCATTGTATTCTCTGAGCGCAATTGAGGAACATACTGGTCAACCAGTTCTTGCTCAAACGTCAAATCACCAGCTCCGATATCTAATAACGAAGGTGCTTTGACGTGCAGAAGGATATCATATGGATTTCGTGCTTCTCGCAAGCGGCTTTCCAATTCTTCCCCAGAAATATTCTCCGTCTCTCCTTGTTCATTGTCTCCAACGGCGAGTACTCCCCAAACAATCAGTGCTCGAATGGCTTTCGATGGTGGCAAGCCGGTCAGCTCTTTCAGGGTCTGATGCATGTGTTTGGTCTTGATTTGCTCGCCAAACTGCTGCACGACATTAATTAAGCATTCCTGAAGACTTGGCACCAACGAGGCTTCTTGAATTGATTGAATTAGAGTAGGAAGTGTTATTGATAAGGCTTCTTGATTCATCAACTTTCGACTGGCTTCCCAATAGTGAGGGAATAACTCTCGACTTTCCTTCACCAGAGTACGAAATTCTTGAATATCCACCATTTGGTTGCCCATTAGGAATTCTTCCTCAGTACCGCTTTCAACATACACCGATCACTCACTTCCTAAGAGGCCCTTGATATCCGAAAAAATATTTACAATAAGATATATTGCCCCAATGAGGGGACTATGTTACACCATGCTCCGTGATACACATCATCAATATGCTTCGCCAGAAACCTCTGACTTTTCTGTTCCTCTTCCTGGTCTTATTCATCTCAGGGCCATTGGGATGCTCAGGGCTTCAAGCTAAAGCAACGCTAGAAGTCGGCCAAATTTACCAGGTTTCAGACCAAACTCTTCTCACTGTCGATGATCTTGTTCCTCATCTCTTAGCCGCGGATGTCGTATTTATTGGAGAAGAACACTACACCCCGTCACATCTTGAAGCTGCCCAAACGATTCTGAGCATTCTCCTTGCACACAAACGTCAGCCCACTCTGGCCATGGAAATGTTTAGTTGGGATGGACAACCTGGGCTAGATCGTTATATTCGTGAGCAAGAATCCACCATCCCGCAGCTATTGGAGGAATCCCATTGGGATAAAAATTGGGGTGGTGCGCTTGCAGATTACCAACCATTAGTGACCTTTTCAAAAACACATCAACTCAATCTCTTGGCGCTGAATCCTCCACGCCCTTTGGTTCGCCTTGTGGCCACTCAAGGTCTACAGAAGGCCATGCAGGACCCCAAGCTCGATAATTGGACCATCAATGATCTCGTGACTGATGACCTCGAATATGAAAACCTGATTTATGAACAAATAGAATCCTGCCATGCCGGGTTACCAGATCATGTGTACCGTCGTATTTTTGAGGCGTCAATCATTCGTGATGAAGGGATGGCACAAATAGTCAGGAATTATCTGAATGATAAATCTTCTTCAGAAGGCCCTCTGGTCAGTTATACAGGGGGTGGCCACATTCAATACCATATTCCTATTCCCAAACGTGTGAAAAGAACGCAGCCTAACATTAAATCTGTCACCATCTATTTAGTGGCGTGGGACCCCTCGAAAGAGCACGAGGTCCGAGCGCAGCTCAAAAACGGCATTGCCGATTTTCTCTGGCTGACGCCTTTAGGCCCTAAGGGCATTCAAGCCCGATGCGGATGAGATTCTTCATGACACACTATTTTTTTGTACAATAAAAGGAGGAAAACATGGCCGACCCTAAAGTCATAGCGCAACGAGCTCCCTACGTCATGGACATGGAACCGGGTACCTATTATTGGTGTCAATGCGGTCGGTCTAAGACACAACCCTTTTGCGACGGATCGCATACGGGCACCGACCTTTCTCCCATAGAAGTTGAAATTAAAGAGCAAAAGAAAGTGGCATGGTGCGGGTGTAAGCACAGCAAAAAATCCCCATTTTGTGATGGTTCTCATTCACGCCTCGAACCATAAGCACAAATACACTAAGTAGCATCAATTAATTTAATATACGCTAATCTATTTTTAGACACCTGGGTTGCACCTCAGAAATAAAATTGTCTACAATCAACCCCTATACTGGAAAGTACGATATAGAATCTATCAATCAGTTAAAGTTTTTTCTAGTCAGAAAGTGAGGATTATCTTATGAGTCGGATCATCACGCTAAGTACGTTATTTATGTTGACGGCGGCTCCAGCCATGGCCAATGCCCCAGGCGGCGGGTACGAAGGTATCACAGGCATGTTTTATGGAAGCATTGCTATACTCCTTGCCTATGGAGCCTACGACATCTACAAGACCTAGGCGATCCGTTTCTTCTATGACAACGACGATTGTGAATGCCTCTCTTTCTGCATGGGAAGAGAGGCATTTATTCTCTTAGCCTTTCCTAACCAACTCTTTCAGGATTGGCTGAAGCGTCCTCCACACATTCTGCACCACAATAGAATAGCCTTCTGAATTGGGATGAAGCCCATCCCCTTGATTTAAATGCTGATGGGTCGCCACCCCTTCTAAGAAAAATGGAATCAAAGAAACATCATGTTCCTGCGCGAGTCGTACAAACAAATCTGAAAATCCTTGTGTATAGTCATCCCCATAATTGAGGGGAAGTTGCATACCAGCTAGCACAACAATCACCCCTTTGGCATGCAGCCTCACGATAATGGCACTGAGGTTATTATAGGTCTCAGTTAGAGGTTGCCCACGAAGCCCATCATTCGCACCCAATTCCAGAATAACAAGCGATGGCTTGTTTTTTAATATCCACCCCACTCGCCTGAGACCTCCAGCCGTCGTATCACCAGATACACCAGCATTGATGACTTCGTAGCCAAATCCCTGCTCATGTAACCACCGAGCCAATTGTCCGGGGTACGCATCAGTAGGATCCACTCCAAGTCCAGCCGTTAAGCTATCACCAAATGCCACAATACGAGGAAGAGGGCTAACCTTTAACTGTTCTTGCTGGGGAGAGGACGCCACTTTATCTTGACTTTGCAGAGCATGAGAGGGCTCGCCTTGTGGTTGAGCAATGCCAACAGATGCACCTTGCTCAACATCACACCCGAACAAGGTCAGACAGAAGAGCACCCCGACTGGTAAGATAATCCATCCCATCAGAACGAGATGAAATAACTTCACCCTAGCATCGTATTGACCAACGCCGACCGTTAAACACCGTGCCAATTTCTTCATCAGATTCTCCGTTGCCCCATTCATCTTCTCCGCCGTCTCACCCCCTGATTTTAGTCAATCAGCTAGGGATGCAACTCTCTGCCGGTAATCACGCTGTTCAAATTTTACACGACATTTCCTTTGAGGTCTCGGCCAAGCAAGTACTAGCCATCGTCGGACCATCAGGCAGTGGGAAATCGACACTCCTAGGACTGTTAGCTGGGCTTGATCATCCCACACACGGTTCCATCCACATTCACGGAACCAACATTACGACATTGGCAGAAAGCGCGATGGCACATTTCCGACGGCAACATATTGGGTATGTGTTTCAAGCCTTTCATCTTATCCCGACGTTGACCGCCATAGAAAATGTGGCACTCCCCCTGGAACTTCAGGGGTTAGGAACAGGCGAAGAACGCGCCAAATCCCTTCTACAAGCCGTAGGCCTTGAGAAGCGATTTCATCATTATCCCATTCAGCTCTCCGGGGGAGAACAGCAACGAGTGGCCTTAGCCCGCGCGTTTATCAGCCAACCACCTCTGCTTTTGGCTGACGAACCCACTGGCAACCTAGATAGCACCACAGGAAACCTCGTGATTGATCTCTTATGGCAGCTGCATGAACAGCATGATAGTACGTTGATATTAGTGACTCACGATCGGACGCTTGCCGCTCGAGCCCAGCGCATCCTGACGTTACAAGACGGAGCCATCGTTCACGATACGGCTCTCCCTTCCTGATAGCGACGCTTCACACGTGATGCTACCCCTTTCCTTCAAATTAGCCTGGCGCGAAACGGCTAATTCATGGTCTCGTTTCGTATTCTTCTTTCTTTGTATCGCCTTAGGTGTTGGAGCCATTGTGGCCGTCGATCTTTTCGCGACCAATGTCGAAGAGACCATCTTGGGTGATGCACGCGGACTGTTAGGTGGCGATATTGAATTATCGTGGCGACGCACCATGAGTCAAAATGGGCAAGACGTCCTGGATTCACTCTCTGAACGACAAATCACTGTCTCACATATCACCGAATTTGCCGCCATGGCTGCTGTCGAATCTGACCAACCCCATGATCAGAAAGCAAAGGCAGCCTCACAATTAGTGGAACTCAAAGCGCTGGATTCATTATACCCACTCTACGGCGACTTACTGGTTGAACCTACTGAATCGATTGAGCAGCTCTTAACTACCCGTCAAACGGGCTGCCAACGCATGCCCTGCTTCGGTGCCATTGTACAGGAATCACTGCTCATTCGCTTAAATGTGGGCCTCGGGAGTGAACTACGTATAGGGCAAACCAATTTCGTCATCACAGGCATTCTTGGCAAAGAACCGGATAAGATTGCCACAGCCTTTAGCTTAGGCCCTCGCATTATGATTTCCCGAGAAGCACTGGATGCCACTCAACTGGTTAAGACTGGAAGCCGCATTCATGAACGATATCGATTACGTCTCTTACCTTCAGAAAATCTGGAAAGATGGTTGGGAGAGCTTCGCGGTCGCCTTAGTCGGGAAGGCGTCCAGGTCAATTCTTACCGTGATGCCCAACCGAGACTTCGGCGGTTCTTAGACCAACTCACACTCTATCTTGGCCTTATCGGGATGACGATTCTGTGGGTAGGTGGCATCGGTGTCGCCTGTACCATTCAAGGGTTTATTACGCAAAAAACCCCAATCATCGCGACGCTCAAAACGATAGGCGCAGATTCCTCACAGATCATATCCATCTATCTCACGCAAAGCCTACTCCTTGGATTCATAGGGAGCCTAGCCGGAGGAATGCTCGGAACAGGACTCCACCAGGGGTTGCCTCTCCTGCTTCAAGGCATCATTCCTGAAACCTCCTCCGTAGATCCCACGCTGACTCCCATTCTTCGCGGAATCGCTGTAGGCACACTTGCCACCCTCTCTTTTTCCCTGTGGCCTCTGCTTGCGATCCGCTCGGTCTCACCATCCCTCATTTTTCGCCAAGAGATCGACCGTGCAGCGATTCACACCACGTCACTCTCTTGGGTAGGCACATTGAAGACCATATTGAAAAACTGGTGGTACGACCGTGTACAACGAATGACCAGCCTCCTGATTGGAGGGTGCCTTCTAGGGTTAGCCATCTGGCAAGCCCATTCGCTCACTCTCGGGCTTTTCTTTGCTGGTGCCTTTATTGTCGGCATTCTAGCTCTATTGGGCGGAACAAGTGTCTTATTCTGGATCCTACGCCACATCCACTTTCCCCAACTATTGTTATTACGGCATTCCACAAATAATCTTCAACGACCTGGGAACTTCACCAAAGCCATGACCTTAGCGATTGGTATCGGCGTCATGTTGATGACCACACTGATCACCGTGCAACAAACGTTGCTGAACCTCATTGAAGATCAAATCCCGTCACGTGCGCCTTCATTTTTCTTTATTGATATCCAACCCGATCAACAGGCTCCGTTCAGACAGATTGTAGAACAACACATTCCAGCTTCGGACTATGACTTGGTCCCAGTCGTACGATCTCGACTCACAGCCATTGATGGACAAACCATCAATCCTGAAGACCATAAAGGGAAAAGAAACGGGTGGTATTTCACGAGAGAATATGTCGTCACGACATTCCAATCTCTCCCCAAGGACAATTTCCTCACCCAAGGACAGTGGTGGGACAACACTTCTCTCCATAATCCGTTAGACAAATCCCCCGCTCTAAATCATGTGCCTTTAGTCTCAGTAGAAGAAGATGCGGCCAAACATTTGGGATTGTCGCTAGAATCAACCCTCACATTAAACATTCAGGGGGTTCCTTTCACAACGAAGGTCAGTAGTCTTCGCAGCGTCGATTGGGGCTCCTTTTCCATGAATTTCTTCATGATTGTCGAGCCAGGGTCACTCGATGGGGCGCCCATCACATACATCGCCACCGCTCGGGTCCCAAAGACGGTGGGAACCCCTCTTCAACAAGCCATCGTGGCAGCCATGCCCAATGTCACAGCCATTCATGTGGGAGACGTCTTGGACAACATTGCCAAGATATTTCGGCAATTAGCCATGGGAATACAGGCCCTCGCCGTTCTGTGTCTTATCACCGGAGCCATGGTTATGATTACCGCAATTTCTATCAACCGCTATCGACGTGTACATGAACTCGCAATCTTGAAGGCTCTCGGTGGAAGTCGTGGTCTGTTGCTGTTTTCCCTTGGCACGGAATTCGGTTTGATCGGTGGCTTTGCTGGTTTAGTTGGGTTGGGGTTAGGGTGTCTCCTCTCCTGGTCAATCCTCTATTTCTTCTTTGACCTCTCCTGGGCAATGAATATGTTCGTCTTACTGTCCGGACTCTTGATGACCGTTGCGCTAACACTCGTCACAGGCTTTTTGGGAACGTATCGTTTACTGGGATTCCCGCCTCTCTCCGTCCTTCGACAAGAATAAGTCTCTTCAGGAACTGTTGAAAAAAATCGCCAGCCTTCGCCAAGGCTACGGCTACCAGGCTAGCGGGTCCATGCTGGACAAACTTTTTTGAACCGCCCAAAAGCCTGAAATAGGCAATGTGTCTGTGGCAAGACATCGAATCTATTGTCATTCAACGCCGCCTTCGGCGACTGTTCGACATTCCTGAGAAAAATTTCATTGGCCCTGGCTTCTAAATCTTGCAAAAACGATACACGTTGTATCCATTTCTCTGGATTTTCTAAGCTTGAACCTCCACGGAGAAATTCTAATATTTTGAAATACGATTTCAAAAAATCAAAAAAATCCATAGATTCGATGAGTTATATTTCTCTATTCCTTGAATATTCGATAACTGAGGCTCGTTATCAATTTGGTACAACCCTTGCTTTTCTAATCATGCATATCAAATGGAGACTACGAGCAATGGAATTACTTGGTAGCATCTTCTTCACAGGACTAGGGTTGTTTGGAGGTATGTTTTTCCTTTGGAAAAGTCATCACCAATGATCTTCTCAAGAAAACAAGGTCGTTGAAAGATACGTATATGGACCCGATATCACGAATAAAAATAGACCTTTCTATTAGTTCTCCAAATTCCACGGACCTATTTGCACTAAAAAAGCCAGATGACCCGCTCAGAACTCTCAAAAAAATGGAGCACGCAAATGTCAAAAACCCTCCTCATTATTGAAGACGATGTGGTCACTCGCGACCTCCTTCAATTGGTCTTTGAATATGATGGGTTTAATTGCATTCAAGCAGAAAATGGAGCGGTGGGATTAACCTTGTTGGAAGAGGTAAAGTTCGACCTCATTATTCTGGATAACATCATGCCCAAGATGACTGGCTTGGAATTCTTAACTCATCGACAAAGTTCGTCCCAAACGCCAGATATCCCCATCATCATGATCACCGGATTGCTCAACGAATACGTTCATGAGCAGGCCACGAAATTAGGAGTCTATGCCATTATCGGCAAACCGTATGATTTAGGTGAACTACGAGCCCTGGTCAACCAACTATCACCAGCCATAACTTCGGACCATCGAGAACCTGCCCCCTTGCAGATGTAAGCTGACCCCAATACCTGCACAAGAACACGTCACCTTATTTCCTGAAAAACTGTTTCAATATGTCTTTCCCCTCGTCTAGCAATTTCTGCAATTCTTGATCATCACCCTGCAAGACCTTTTCGAGTCGTTCTTCCACCTTCTTTTTCACCTGGTTCCCCAACGACTGCGTATCCAAGCGAAACTTCGGATCCTGGATCGTCCCTCTGACGACAAAAGGCAATACGAGTTGCCCCTCTTTTCTAGCTACTTTAGCTAATGGGAATCGTTGTATAATCTTGTCCGCCACTGACGGCGGAACACTCACTCTCCCTCTCAAGGCCACAGATTGGTCGAGCCCAAGGTTCCCCGAACTCTGCAAGGCAATATTTGGCGCTTTGGCGGCTAATTCCCGGACGGCAACACCATCTGTTTCAAATGTTGTCGATGCATCAATCACCGAAAACTTTGTCGTACCTATAGACTCTCCTAGCACCCCCGACATCTTCAACGCATCCTCTATGGACTTCACGAGATCAAAACCAATGACCTCACCATTTCGAATGATGAGTCGAGCTGGGCCATGCAGTTCTTGAGTGTTTGATGAAACCGATCCATTCATGTTCCAACTGAATTCTCCCACCCCAGTCATGCTGAGCGAAGATGGCCTCATCACTTGCAAAAGTGGCCCAACTAAAAAATCTTTAAATGTGCCTTCTGAAGAAAAATTCAATGGAAGGCTCATTCGATTCGAGGCCCCCCTCGCCTGCAATATTCCATCAAAAGCCTTGGCCCGGAAGGATTTGAGGGCAAGCTGACTTCCCTGAATTTCAGCTTCAAATTGAAGTTCTTCTAATTCAAAGGGTTCCTGCACGGGAAGCGGGAAAGGCAGGTCTTGAGAAGATAATGCTGGAGACTCCCCAACAAAAGAAAACCGAGAAAGCGTGCCCTTTCCAGATAAATGGATAGTCGACTGACCAACCTGAAGGTTCAAACGAAGCGATTCAATCCTCACATCCTGTGAACGAGCCGGTGATCTCTTAGAAAAAATTGAAGCCACAACATGTGCGTGCAACTGAGCTAACTGTATAGGGCTATGTAAGCCGAGTTTCATTGGCACATCATCTGTGGAAGCCTTGGGAATCTCGACATCTGCTGTCAATTGCCCTTGAATCAGTTGTCCATGAGCTGTCACGCCAACCTTACCGACATGCCCACTGATATTGATTGTCGGAATATCCAAATTCGCTTGAAGGGGGCCCAATTGAGCTGAAACATCAAAAGGCATTTGATAAGGTAGCAGCATACCTTTCACTTCAATACGAGCCGTTTCCCCTATTGCCACCGATTCTGTGTTCAACGTCAAACCATGAATCGTATAAGCCCTTGAGGGTTGAGGCGTTCGATCTTCATACTCCAGAGTTCCACCAGTTAAAGCCAACTGACGTACCCCAAAGACGCCCAACAAAGGAGAAACGGAGTCTCCGGATTCAGCACGTTTGTTGAGGTCTTTTCCGGCAGATGAACTTTTTCCCATTGTGGCGAAATTAAGATGCCTCTTCGAAGATCGAATCACTCGCATGACAGGATTTTCAATCAAGACGCTTTCCACTTGAACCCGCCGTTGCAGAAACGGCATCCACAGAACAGCCACCTTGACAGAAGGAACGGCCATAAAAGGTTGAGCACTGAAGGCCGAATCATCCGCAATAACCACATTTTTTAGCTGAACGCCTAATTTTGGAAAAAGAGTCAGCCGCACGTCTTCCACGTCAACCTTTCGATGAAGAGCTTCCTCAAGAAGCGGCAAATACTGGTCTTGATACCGATTCAGATCAAGGAGAAACGGGAGCATGAGGATCATGCCAACCAAGAGCACCAAGACAATGGCCACGGCAACCATAAGTTTCCTCATGACGATGGGTTCCTAGCTTGAAAAACGAGGGGATTCGCTATTCTAGCATGCCTGATTCTTTTTGTAGGAATGGGAATTAAAACTTGTCGACACCGCCTTCCCTATCAGGTATCTTTTCCCTCTTCATTCATTCCTGAAAATTACAATTATGACCACTCCAATTGACTTACCTTCACACTTACCCGTTCACCATGTGGTATTAGTCGACGCGTCTGGCTTCATCTTTCGCGCCTTCCACGGCATTCAAATCCTCACACGTCCTGACGGAACCCCGGTCAATGCCGTCTATGGCTTTATCACGATGCTCATGAAGTTGCTGGATGATATGCAGCCTGATCACATCGCCATCATTTTCGATACGGCACGCAAAACATTTCGCAATGACATCGATCCATCCTATAAGGCGAATCGCACCGACCCTCCTGACGAACTCGTCCCGCAATTTGCCCTGGTGCGAGAAGCCACACAAGCATTTAACCTAGATTGTATTGAGTTAGCGGGATTTGAAGCCGACGACCTTATCGCGACTTACACCAAGGAAGCCATCAATGAGGGAGCAGAAGTCACCATTGTGTCTTCTGATAAAGATCTGATGCAGTTGGTCTCAGATCGCGTCACCATGTTCGATTCGTTCAAAAACCGGCGAATTGGCCCTGAGCAAGTCCAAGACAAATTTGGCGTCTACCCTGAAAAAGTTGTGGACGTGCAATCGTTAGCCGGCGATTCGACCGATAATGTGCCAGGAGTTCCTGGCATCGGTATTAAGACTGCCGCACTACTGATTCAGGAATACGGGGACCTGGATACCCTTCTTGCACGAGCATCCGAAATTAAGCAAAACAAGCGGCGCGAAAATCTCATTGAACATGCCGATAAAGCTCGCCTTTCCCGTGAACTCGTTCGCTTACGGGATGATGTCCCACTAGCCATTCCCCTGAACGAACTCGGACGACGGCAACCAAACATGGTCCATTTAGAACAATTCCTGACGGAACAAGGGTTCAAAACAATTCTGACACGAATTCAAAGCCGGCTTCCCAAGGAATCTTCCTCAGGATCATCCATTGCACAACCACCCAGCCCCCCAGTTCCAATCGATTCGGACAACACAAAGCCGACAATCGCTCAACCTCCTACTCAACCGCAATACGAATTAGTCCAAACAATTGAAGCCCTGCAACCCTGGATAGATAAGGCCGTCAAACAAGGGCTGGTAGCTGTTGATACTGAAACCACATCGCTCGACCAGACACGAGCCGAACTGGTTGGCATCTCGCTCTCACTGCAGCAAGGAGCTGCCTGCTATATCCCTGTAGGTCACGTGGCACCTGGAGCCACTACCTCCCTAGATCTCTTGGAACAGGCCAATGCGGATGCTGAACGACCTCCTCAAATTGCCCTTCAAACCGCACTAGACAGGCTAAAGCCCGTCCTTAGCGATCCAAGTATTCTGAAGATTGGGCACAATATCAAATACGACATGGTGGTCTTTTCGCGCTATGGTCTCACGATTGCTCCGGTGGATGACACCATGCTGCTTTCTTATATTCTCGAAGGTGGTAAGCATGGGCATGGCATGAATGACTTGGCCGACCTCTATCTCGGGCACACGACAATCAAATACAAAGAGGTCACTGGTACCGGAAAATCCCAAGTCACCTTTGACCACGTTCCATTAGAGCAAGCCTTGGATTATGCAGCGGAAGACGCGGAAGTCACCTTGCGCTTGCACCAGACTCTCAAGCCACGCCTGCTTGAAGAAAATTTGACCACGGCATATGAAACGCTTGAACGTCCTTTGATTCCGGTACTCGCAGCCATGGAACAAAAAGGCATCAAAGTCGACATGGCTCAACTCAAACAGGTTTCCCAAGAATTTTCTCACCGACTTCTGATCTTGGAACAGGAGATTCATCGACTGGCAGGAAAATCCTTCAATGTTGGTTCGCCCAAACAATTAGGCGAAGTGCTCTTTGATGAGCTCAAATTGGAAGGCGGGAAAAAAGGGAAAGCTGGAAGCTACGCGACTGGAGTCGATGTCTTAGAATCCTTAGCCACGCAGGGGCATGCATTACCGGAGAAAGTCTTGGAGTGGCGGCATTTAGACAAACTTCGCAGCACCTATGCTGAAGCCCTCATTCACCAGATCAATCCACAGACCAATCGGGTACATACCTCTTATGCCATGGCCTCAGCTGCGACCGGACGCCTGTCCTCAACCGACCCTAATCTCCAAAACATTCCTATCCGCACAGAAGAAGGTCGTAAAATTCGTCGTGCTTTTGTGGCAGAACCCGAGAATACCATTTTATCGTTAGACTACTCCCAGATCGAATTACGGCTCTTAGCTCATGTCGCAAATATTGACGTCTTGAAGCAAGCGTTTCGTGAAGGACAAGACATCCATGCGCTCACCGCCAGCCAGGTTTTCGACATTCCATTGGAAAATATGGATGCAGGAATTCGCCGTAAGGCCAAGGCGATCAATTTCGGCATCATCTATGGCATCAGTGCATTCGGGCTAGCTAGACAATTAAAGATTGAACAATCAGAGGCCTCCGCTTATATCAAATCCTATTTCGAGCGTTATCCTGGCATCCATGACTACATGGAACGGACGAAACAATTTTGTCGCGAACACGGGTACGTTCAAACGCTCTTTGGTCGTCGATGCCACGTCCCGGCTATCCACGACACCAATCCAGCACGACGAAATTTCTCCGAACGCGCGGCGATTAACGCCCCGCTCCAAGGAACAGCTGCCGATATTTTGAAACGCGCCATGGTCCGCGTTCCAGAGGCGTTGAAACAACATGGCTTAACCGATAAGGCCTTCATGTTGTTGACCGTGCACGATGAGTTGATCTTCGAAGTGCAAAAATCGGCACTTGAAGAGACCGCCCAAGTCATCAAGCACGTCATGGAATCGGCCACATTGCCAGCACTACAGCTATCGATTCCTCTCACGGTCGATGTTGGCCACGGCACATCATGGGATGACGCACATTGACGAAGGCGTCAGGCGTCAGGCGTCAGGCAAAAAACAGGTTTAAAAAAAATGAGAAATGAAAAGTAAGGAGTACGGAAATTTATGGAAATACCAACATATAAAGAACTGTTAAAACTGATGTGGTTTCTGGTCTGGCGACATGTGATCATTCTTATGTTTGTGAGCATGACCATCGGTTGGGCCGTTCCGGTCATCTTCAATGGCACGGTCTCCGAAGACTCTCAATATTTGCTAGAAGTCTGTATTTACAGCGTGTTGTTTTTTGGAATAACCCCATTCATTTTAAAAACACTCTTTCAGAAACAGTTCCAAGGCTTTCAAGTTATTTTTCAACGCGATACCGAATCAGCATCACCCACTTTGTCCTCATAGTCGTCCGATACACTAGAAGAATCTGCACATGAAAATTGCTACCTGGAACGTGAACTCCATAAAAGTCAGAATTCCTCATTTGATGGAATGGGTCAAACAAGCAGACCCTGATGTCGTCCTCTTACAGGAACTCAAAACAACGGAAGACCAATTTCCTCGAATGGCCGTCGACGAATTGGGCTATAACATGGCCGTCGTTGGCCAAAAAACTTACAATGGCGTCGCGATCCTCTCCAAGATGCCGATTGAGGTAGAGCAAACTGCCCTACCTGGCGATCCCTCAGACGAACAAGCCCGCTACATAGAAGCCGTGATAGGGAACGTACGGATTGCCTCTATTTATTTACCGAATGGAAATCCTATTGACACGGAAAAGTTCCCTTATAAACTCAAATGGATGGATCGCTTAGTCGACCATGCTCGCTCGCTCCTGGCCTTAGAGGAAACGGTGGTATTGGCTGGGGATTTTAATGTCTGCCCAACTGACGATGATGTACATGATCCTAACGGGTTCAGCGACGATGCGCTCTGTCGACCTGAATCCCGTGCCCGGTTCCGAGAACTCTGCTATCTAGGCTATACCGACGCTCTCCGGGCGTGTCATCAAGAAATCGGACTCTATACCTATTGGGATTACCAAGCAGGTAGATGGAACAGAGACGAAGGCCTCCGCATAGATCACCTCATGCTCTCACCCCAAGCTGCGGATAAATTAGTCACCGCGAATGTTGATCGAACTCCTCGCGGAATGGAAAAACCGTCAGACCATACCCCAGTCTGGTGTGAACTTCGGACATAGTTCCCCTCCACCAATATATTCGTCCTAGTCTTTCTCCTCTTTCATTGCTCTCAATAGCTTCAATGAGTTTCGTGCAGTTCTGCTCATTTCTCTACCTCAATTCTCCCATCGAATCCTCCACTGTCGGGCAAGAATACACGTTCCTCTTATCAGAAACCCTCCGTTCATGAACGTTGCTATGCATTCGTTTCGTTGAAGAAAAATCGTCCTGATTTTTGGAGGTGTCATTTCAAAAAATTCGACAGTCCGAGCTCTGTGCGTTCCCTTCATTTTGGTACTCAACACACGTCGTTCAAGCCATTCCTTATAGTTTTTTATGTAATCGTAGATGGTCGCATGACCTGAAGCACACCTCCGCCTAATTTTCGCTAAAATAATAAATCAGCAATAGGCATCTACAAAAAAGAAGATACGCTAACCCTTTTCAATAAAGGTGCCGATACCTATCTAAGATTTATTGGCACAAAGATTGAATTGTGAAAAGGACAATTCACATAAGGGGGAAATTCATATGAAACATTATTCTCGACTCGGCTTCTTACTCAGCACATTGATCTTCATCCTAGGGGTTCAACCACTTTGGGCTACCCCTATGAACATATCCATCGCAATTGAGCAGGGCTCTCAAGGCGGATTTAGTTATAGTGGTATTCATGCAGGTACCCGTTGTAGTAGCAATAACCTGTGCATGAGTGGCGCTAAACTCTATTGGCCGTTTAGCGGAAATTTGATTGCTGACTTTGATAATGTTGCACTTTCTCTCACGAATATTCATGGGACCCTCACGACTCCAAGCAATGGCTCCATGCAAGTGACTGGAGGAGCTCTTACAACGAATAATGTCACAGGTAAAGCTTCAGGATCTTTCAGTTATATTTTGACAGGAGACCTGAATGAAGCAGGAACCTTCTATTTCGTTGATAGCCAATTATGTTGTACGGGTGCACCCTATGGTGGTCCCAATTCTCTAACCACTTCTGGCTTCACCCTTTGGGGCAACAATTGGGATATCACCGCTGGGCAGACCCGAGACTCGATTAATGGCACTGCTTTAGGGATAGATTTAGTCGGTGGGCAGTACATCGCCAACCCTGAACCGTCGACCATCTTATTATTTGGAACCGGTCTCCTAGCTTTACCTTTTCTTCGGAGGAAGAAAGTCTAACCGTCCGCATCCATTTAGTTCACATTCCAAGGCCTCATTCAATCATGAATGAGGCCTTGTTTTTTTCTCTAAGGACTAGCGAGAACCCTCAAAATCAACTATCCTAAAACATCACTGTTATAGACCCCCTTTTCTAGGAATTTTCCGCAACATCAACTTCCTCTCTGCTTCTTATGGATTCTATTAAATTCGGGACATCCGGTTGGCGCGCGATTCTTGCGGAAGATTTCACAGTGCAGAATGTCCGCATAGTCTGCCAGGGCATTGCCCAATACGTGCGCCAGCAAAAGATCGGTCAGCAGGGCATACTGATCGGTTATGACGCCAGATTTTTAGGAGAACGCTTTGCCAAAGTCGTGGCGGAAGTCATGGCCGCCCATGGCATTCCTTGCTTACTCTGTGATCGAGACACACCAACTCCCACGATTTCGTATCACGTGATCAATCGAAAACTGGCCGGTGGGATTAACATCTCAGCGAGTCACAATCCTCCTGAATGGAATGGCATTAAATTTACTCCAGACTGGGGAGGACCAGCATTACCCGAAACGACGAAAGCCATTGAACTTCGGATTTTGCCGCTCTTACACGGCGAACACCTCAAATGGTTGCCGTGGGAACGTGCACAGCGTGACGGAATGGTGCGATATTTTGATCCACAACCAGACTATCTCAAAGCACTAGAAAAACTCGTCGACCGAGACCGTATCCGTAACGGCCGTATCCGTGTCATCTTTGACCCCCTCTTCGGCACCACACGAAATTATCTCGATGAATTTCTTCGAGGAGCCGGAGCAAAAATGGCCATCTTACATCATTGGCGTGACCCATATTTTGGAGGATTTCGGCCTGAACCCACAGACGAAACATTGCAAGAGTTAAAAGATACCGTAATCAAAGAAGGCGCTCATCTGGGACTGGCTACCGATGGGGATGGGGATCGTTTCGGAGTAGTAGACGCTGACGGCACATTTATTCAAGCCAATCTGATCTTGGCTGTTCTCTTAGATTATTTGATAAAGAGCCGGCAATGGACAGGAGCGGTCGCTCGTTCAGTGGCCACCACTCATCTGATCGATGCTGTGGCAGCGCACCATGACATGACAGTGCACGAAACCCCAGTGGGCTTCAAGTTTATCGGGGAACTGTTGACCAAAGGGGAAATCGTCTTCGGTGGAGAAGAAAGTGCGGGTTTGTCCATCAAAGGTCATGTACCAGAAAAAGATGGAATTCTGGCTGGGGCCCTTGTTGCGGAAATGGTGGCCTTTACCGGAAAGACTATTCAAGACCTGTTAAAAGATCTGTTCGAGAGAGTGGGAGTCCTCTATTCCACCCGTGAAGACCTGTCCATTAGCGAACACATGCAAGAACAAGTCAAACAGGTCATTGACCGACCTCCTACCACCTTTGCCGGAATGGAAGGCACTCAGGTCAATAAATTAGACGGCTGTAAATGGCTACTCCCAGATGGTAGCTGGTATCTCATCCGCCCTTCAGGAACTGAACCCATCATTCGCTGCTACGGCGAAGCCACCACCCCTGCACGGCTGGAAGAAATTATGCAAGCCGGCAGGGAGGTACTTCAACTACCCAAAACCTAGTTACTTTCGACGATTTTAGCCCACCTACGATTTCCGAACAGTCTTTAGGTTTCTCAATTTCGATCAGTCTTCTCCATCAAGCCACGGACAAGGCTTCTGCCTTTTCTGCTTTTTTGCCAGCGACTTTGGCGGCACGGGCAACGCGCTTTTCTTCTATTTTATCTAATTCGTGATCGACGGCATGAAAGGCGGCACGAATGGCTTCTTCGAACGTTTTAGATTCTTTTCTGGCGGTTACTGTCCGTTTGGGAGGGAGGGTAATAACAACTAAGGCTTCGGCGTTGTCGGCGCCTTTTTTATGATGGGCATTTTTGGTCAGAGTGACGCGAGCATGGGTGGGATGAATGATTCCGGATTCTAAAGCATGAACTCGTCGTTCAATTTCGTCTTTCCATCGTGGAGTCATACCCACGTTTCGGCTTTCGATTTTAATATCCAGCGGTTGTTCAGTCATACAAACTCCTTCCGTCACTCATGTGATTAAACGTGGTCGGAACAGCGTGTTCTCTTGTATGTGTTTACCTTGTATGGACGAGAATACCTCCTCTTTTTTTAATTGTTCGAGATA
>JAJDBQ010000094.1 GCA_029261255.1 Nitrospirales bacterium | reverse complement strand
GCATGAATTGAAGAGATGAGAAGGGAAGGAACGGCCCGAGAACGCGGAACAGGAGGCGACTTAGGACTAACTTCCAACTCAGATTCCCTATGGATACATCGGCAAAACAACATCAGTGAAAGGCCGCTTCACCTGATCCATTCACCACGCGGCCCAGAGTTCGTGATGAACATCTTTCTATCATAGCATAAGCCAGAATAATAAATAATGCAACACAAATGGCTGAGCGCCTTGTTGATAATTCGGACACAACATTAGGCAATAATTCAGCTGAATTTAGATAGAATTATTGGGAAATAACGAAAGAAAACAGCACTTATGGCGAAATGACGTGATTTGAGGCAGACGTCAAGATTCTAGGCATATTGAATAACAGTGGATTCGCGTCAGTTCAAAAAAGTCTGTCCAGTAAGCCTGGAGTCAAGTTTAGGCGAGTAGCGTACAGAAAGTACGTGAGCACTCAAATTGGTGACCTGCCTGCGCGAAGCCGCTTCGGCAGGCAAGGAACCGTTAGCCTGTCAGCCGTAGCATTTACCACGACTGGCGGATTTCCTCAACAGTCCCATATAGTCGAAAGATGCGTATACGTCATGTTGATGTCACATCAGTTTGAGCTCTTAGGCTCCTTTTTTCTGATAGATGAACTCAGGCATACTCGCCCCTTCAATGACTTCCTCAGTAATGACAACCTGCTTGACGTTCTGCAACGCGGGGACATCATACATCAGATCGAGCATGACCTCTTCTAAGGTTGCGCGAAGACCACGAGCGCCAGTTTTCATCGACGAAGCTCGGGTCGCAACGGCATGGATCGCTTGAGGCGTAAACACGAGATCGACACCATCTAGATGAAAGAGCGCTTGATATTGTTTGAGTAATGCATTTTTTGGCTCTTGCAGCACCCGGACTAAATCTTCAACTCGCAAATCACTCAAGGAAGCCAAAATTGGAAACCGCCCGACAAATTCAGGAATGAGTCCATATTTCAATAAATCTTCTGGGCGAAGCTGACCCATCAATTTTGCAGAATCCTGAGATTTGTCATGTGAGGACGCAGCGCCAAACCCTACACGCTTTTGATTCGTTCGTTGGGCAATAATATCTTCCACACCCACAAACGCCCCACCGCAAATAAAGAGAATATTACTGGTATCGACACGAAGGAATTCTTGCTCAGGATGTTTTCGCCCACCTTTCGGTGGTACGTTGCACACGGTGCCTTCGACTAATTTCAACAATGCCTGTTGGACGCCTTCGCCAGACACATCTCGCGTAATTGATGCACTTTCCGATTTCCGGCTGATTTTATCAACCTCATCAATATAGATAATCCCCACCTGCGCACGCGCAATATTAAAATCACACGATTGCAATAATTTCAAAATGACATTTTCTACGTCTTCCCCAACATACCCGGCTTCCGTCACCGTGGTCGCATCGGCTATCGCAAATGGCACCTGTAATACTTTTGCCAGGGTTTTCGCTAACAGGGTCTTGCCGGTTCCCGTTGGACCCAGCAACATCACATTCCCTTTTTCCAGTTCAACATCCGGCACATCTTTTCCGCTAAAGACACGCTTATAATGATTGTGGACCGACACGGCCAACACCTTTTTGGCACGATCCTGCCCGATAACATATTGATCTAAAATTTCTTTGAGTTCAGGTGGCGTTGGCAAGGGACCAGAGGGTAGATCCAATGGAGGCTGACCATCGGAAGCATTCCCTGATAAGAATTTGGAGCATTGCTGGACGCAATCCGCGCAAATCAACACGGAACCCGGTGCTTGGCATTCCATGCAGACGAGCTTCGCCGGCGCTTGAATTAAGTTCGTTGCCCCATTTTTTGCTTTGCCACAAAATGAACACACGGCATCGGCACGCGTACGTCCTTGTTTTGAATCCCAAAAAGCCACAACACCACCCTTTCTATGAATGAAACAGAATCAAATGACGACCCAAATTTCTTAAGAAAATCTATATTATAAAGTGAAACAGCATTACTCAGGATACACTATTTCACACCGATATTCACTTACGAATCAGACCCGCTGACCGCAAGCGGAACAGGGCTCCAGGACAATCCACTATCAACGCTGAGAAACAACCCTTTTCCGTTTGTCCCAGCATAGAGTGTCTGCGAATCAATCGCGCTAATTGCGAGAGCCCGAATATTGATATTCGTCAGTCCCACGTTACGAGTCTCCCAGGTCATCCCACCGTTTTCACTACGGGAGACCCCCTCGCGATGACCGACATACATTACACCAACCTGTTGAGGGTCAAGAAGCAACTCGATCAACATGTGATCAGGCAATGATTCCCCGATACGAACCCAGGACTCTCCGCTATTGTGTGTCTGATACAGTCCTATGAGCGTCGCAATATACACTCTATCGGGATTAAAGGGATCAACCTTTATGCGCGTCACCCCAAGGGATCGAGAAGATTTCAACACGTCGGGAGACACCAAACCCGTGTTGATCTTCTTCCACGTCTTTGCCCCATCCACTGACTTATACACGCCGCCACTTGTTCCCGCATACAGCGTCTGTGGTTGCTGAGGATCAATATCCAAAGAAATGACCATCAGAACTTCCTTCATGCCTTCCATCCGCTTGGCCCATGTCTCTCCACCATCATTGGATTCGAATACGCCTAAGGATGTCGCCGCAAACACATGACTACTCGACCCTGGCGCAAAAACCAATTGATGGACCACCGACGAGATGGTCACTTCATGCAAGCCCGTTCGCCGTGACACCCACCGCTGACCACCATCATAACTCTTATAGACCGCATCACCTTTCGTCCCGGCCAAAATATTTGCAGGGAATAAGGGATCAATCGCCAACGCGATCACGCGTGAGTGCGTCATACCTTCTGACATATTTTCCCAATGTGTTCCTTCGTCACGTGTTTTATAAATATAGTCATTGGTAGCGACATACACGATATTCGCTTTGGTTGGATGCAGGGCCACTTCGACAACCGTTTCACTTTGACCGCAACCGACCAAAACTATCCAACTGACCATGAACACACAAGAGAGAAGGAAGCGAATCATAGAGAAAGAATCAGGCAGGCACATCGTCAATAGGACGACACACCAACGTGGAATGACAAGACAATTTCCAGATGTTAATGAAAACGAACCCCATTTTTTTGAGGAGAAAACGAGGAAGCAGGAGCTCGATTGATCGTAGGCAAGATCTTTACGGAAGCTTTTGTCGCACGCTGAGAGATAGGCATGCCCTCAGTCAGTCATCCATTCTTTCAGATCTGCGATTCGAGTTTCATTCGCTGGACGCTTGGAGAAGAATTCAGGCGGAGAACCTCCGGAAGCCTCCGCCATACGCTCCCTAATATGTATCGCCTCTCGAGGGCCATAACTTGCATCGGCAGCCAACAACACGCCGACATAGTCCGCCTCAGATTCAAGTTTACGACTAACCGGAAGCAACTCACCAGCCTGAACCTCTAGAGCCATCGCCTGCATCCCTAATTACCCTAATGCAGGATTTCCACCTTGAGTTGATAACAAAATAGCCGCAGCGGTCATACCCACTTGCGCCACCAAGCCCTGGCTCATTCGCTCTCCTCCATGTTGGGCCAAGGCATGAATGACTTCATGCCCCATTATCGCGGCCAACCCTGCTTCCGTTTTGGCCATCGGAAAAATCCCAGTGTAGACAGCAATTTTTCCGCCCGGTAAAGCCCAAGCATTCTTGGTGTTGTCATCTTTAATGACTGTGATTTCCCAATCAAATGATATAGCAGTTTCTGCATATTTTGATCGCTTGGCTGCTTCAATAATACGCGCGGCTACCCGCTTGACTGGCTCGGTCTCTTTAGGATCTCTCGACTGGCTCACCTTCGGATCTTGTAACGTCTGCCCATACTGCACGGCTCCCATTTCATTCATATAGTCGACAGGCATCATGACAAATTGATAACGATCGGGGTACGGATTCGTTTGACATCCTCTAAGCAACACGCTGAACAACATCGACCACAGAAGTGGAGTACGAAATGGCATGAACCTTTTGGGCTTGGCCAACTTCTTCTCTGAGCAAAAGGCAATCGATTGATCAGTTTAACGAGGCATCTCCATTTATATCACTGACGTGGCGAGCCTTACGCCCCGTCAGGTGGTTCTGGAATACGAATATCTAATTCATGAATATTCTGATACTTGGCTAAGGCAGACTTTGTGCCTTCTCTAGGACCCACAACTAAAATTGCAAAGTCTTGAGGACGTAAATGCCGTTCTGCGGCTTGCCGAACCTGTGCCACAGTCACCTGTTCAATTCCATGACGAAACGTCTTCAACCATGTTGAAGGATAACCGTAATATTCGTATGTTAAATATTTGCCCAGGACTTTTGAGGGAGAGTCTACCGAAAATACAAAGGAATTCAGAATGCTCTCCTTGGCATTCGCCACTTCTTCGTCTGTGGGCGGATTCGACACCATCTTCCGAGATTCTACAATGAGTGCGTCAATCCCTTTCCCAGTTGTTTGGGTCTTTGTTGACATAGAAAGAATGGCCATTCCTGGACGATCCCATTGCAATCCCACCCCACCATGAACATCATAGGCCAAACCCTGCTTCGAACGAATATTGGAAAACAAACGAGCCCCAAAGGACCCGGAAAGGATTTGATTCACGATGACCAAGGAATAATAATCAGGATGGTCGCGCCGAATTCCCAGGTGGCCCATCGCAATTTTGGCTTGCGTCATATCATTTTTTTCAACATAAAACATGCCAGCGGGAACCTTTTCCTGAATAAATGCCTTGGGGTCATCAATGTCTGGACCCTTTTTCCAATCACCAAACACCTTATTCAGTAACGTGATCGCCTTCTCTTTCTCAAAATCTCCAGCAAGCCCGAGAATCAGACGATTAGGCTGCACATATGTGGCATGCCAATCTATGACATCTTCTCGTGTAATAGACTGTATCGAGGCATAGGTCGGAACCCAGGTATACGGAGACGCGTCACCAAACACCAACTTTTTAAACTCTCGTGAAACAATTCCGCCTGGATCATCATTTTGCCGCGAAATACCTGACATCATCTGGTTTTTGGCAATTTTAAGTTTTTCTGAGTCAAAAGCTGGCGTCCGTAAGATATCGGCATACACCTCTAAGACTGCAGGAAAATCTTCTCTCAAACAGCTCATGGACGCGGACCCTGAAGAGCCCCCAATGCCTGTTTCAATCATCGCAGCTTTGCCTTCTAAAAATTCGTCGAGTTCGTCACCTGATTGTTTCGTGGTGCCGCCTGTACGCAATACTGTTCCTGTCAGAGAAGCGATCCCACTTTTATCCCGAGATTCTAAGCGTGCCCCTGTTTGGATATACGCGGATAAACTAATTAACGGCAACTCATGATCTTCCATCAACAACACGACCATCCCATTCTCTAAGACCACTCGCTCCGGTTCGGGAATAACCAAGTCCGGCAAAGGCGGATACTCCAATTCCTCCACCTGTTTGACTTGAGCATGGACACTCAATGCCAGACTCAGGACCAGTAGTGTCACCAAAGAGCCAGCCCAGCAGGTCTTACTCACCACACATCTCACAACTGCCTGTGTTGCCATCATGATTGCCCCTCCCCTTTAGCCGCAGATGCTGGCATTGCCACTCCTGGAGGCGGCACGGTTTCAATCATCCCCACGACACGATTTGTACGTTGAAACAAGGCTTTGGCCACACGTCGAATGTCCTTTTTCGTCACATCATCAAAACGTGTAATGTAGCGGAAGAGTTCTCGCCAATCCCCAAACAACATGTGGTAATCCGTCATATGCATAGCTAATCCTAAGTTATTATTAAGCGCGCGCAAAAGGCCGGCTTTTGCGCGAGTCCGAAATCGTACGAGTTCCTCGTCTGTCACATCCTCAGTCTTGAGCTTATCGAATTCTTCACGAAGGGCCTCTTGAACTGTTTCATTGGATACACCTCGGCCAGGCACTCCATACGCCAACCACACGTGAGGGTATTTATCACCGGGATACGCTCCATACGCCCCAACTGAAACGGCTATCTGTTTATCTCGCACGAGAGACCGAAACAATCGCGAGGTTCGTCCATTCGTGAGAATGTCATCGATCGCATCGTAGACTGGTTGATCCGCATGCGTGGCCGCTGGCTTGTGATAGCCTTCTAAATAGAGAGGTTGAGACAGATCCTGCAAGATCACCGTTTTTTCTGTGATCGATTTGGGCTCCACCGTGCGAATGGGAGGAGGAGGAGAACCGGCAGGAATTCGCCCAAAATATTTTTCTAATAGCGGGATCACCGTCTTCGGCTGAATATCTCCAACGATTGCCGTCACCATATTTGTTGGCACGTATTGAGTCTCGTAAAACTGCTTCGCGTCAGTCATCGTGTACGTTTGAATATCACTGGCATATCCAATGACTGGATGGTGATACGGATGTGCCATAAATGCTGTGGACACGAACTGTTCAAGGAGCCGCCCAAAAGGCTGACTCTCCGTTCGTAAACGACGCTCTTCCATCACAACATCCCGCTCTTCATAAAATTCACGAAAGACCGGCTGCAAGAATCGCTCGGATTCTAAATATGCAAAAAGTTCAATCTTATTCGCAGGTAATGAATAAAAATATCCCGTCACATCTGCGCCGGTAAACGCATTCAACGCGACACCGCCTTCTCGTTCAATAATATCGCCAAATTCATTTTTAATTACATATTGCGATGCCTCTCCTTGTCTTTGTTTGAAAATCTCATGAAGAGATTTCACTTTTTCAGGATCGGCCTTTCGAGACAATTTTTCTGTTTGATAGGCTTGATAGGCTTCTTCTAACGCGACCAATGCACCTTGTTCCGCTTGATAATCCTTCGTGCCGATTCGTGGTGTGCCTTTAAACGCCATATGCTCGAACATATGAGCCAAGCCTGTTTGACCAGCCCCTTCCTGCGCGGATCCCACATTCACTCGCGTGATAAAGGAAAACACGGGGGCCACAGGACGTTCAACCAGAATAAATGTCCACCCATTTTTTAACGTATGCTGAGTGACACGTTGTTCAAAGGAACCCAGGTCTTGGGCCTGAACCCCGACTACAGACAACGCCCAAACGACCATCACAACAATCATGCATGTCACCCGGGACGAGACCCGACAATTGATTCGCATTCAGCACCATCCTATTTCAAGGTAATTCAACATCTTACCGTTCGTTTATCCTACTCAGTCTTGCAGAATTGTGGCAAGCCAGCACCGGCTCAGAACGTTCCTTGCGAAGTCGCAAATTCTTACTTCACTGTGTTCCAGAACAAACATATTCACAAGGTATGACAACTACTACTGAGGAAGGGAGTATTCGAAAAAAAAGACTGCGGAGTATCCTGCCTTTAGGCATAACGATCATTTTCCCATGGCAAGGCCGTATTAGAATAGCCACGTACTTCCCAAAACCCTTTTTGATCACGATCTAAGAAGGTAATTTTTTTTACCCACTTGGCACCTTTCCAAGCGTAGCGTTTCGGCACAATCATTCGCACAGGTCCGCCATGATCTTTCGTCAACGGGCGGTCCCTCCAATGCGTGGTTAATAACACATCGTCATCGTCGCAAACGTCCAACGGTAAATTGGTGGTGTAATCATCATAGGATTCAAACAGCACAAATTTGGCGGAAGACAAGGGACGCACAACTTCTAGGACATGTTGGAATTTCACTCCTATCCAATCATTATCCAACATACTCCACGTCGTGACGCAGTGAAAATCAGCATGAACATCAGACATAGGTAGAGCCTGAAAATCTTCCCAGGTCCACGTCACCGGATTGGCCACAAAACCATCAATCGTCAACGTCCATTCGGCTAAATCAATCGTCGGTTTATACCCTAAATCCAATACCGGGAAATTATTCACAAGATGCTGCCCCTCAGGAAGTCGTTCATCTTGGGGTCCGTCTACTTCTCGACAAGAAAATTCCCGGCGCTGCTCAGCCATTCCCTGTTTGGCCTTCACGATTTTTTCATTCGGTTCCATAAATCTTCATCCCCATAGATTGACAGAAGCAAAAGCTCTATCTGCCTTTCTGTTGATAAAACCTCAAGACAAGCTCAATACAAGAATACCATACGGAATCCCTTGATGAGCAATGAACTGTCGAACGACGATAGTCACCTTTACGAAAATCTGATATATTCTGGCTTATCATTCATCGTTAGCTTGGAACCGCTCGGCTCTTCCCCCCTAAGTTCGTGCCATCTTTTCCAGCTTTCTCTCTCTCCACCATTTATTTCGGAGGACCAGTTTTATGACCATGCAGCAATTGGCTAGAGTTGTGTGTAGTTCCGTATTCTTTCTAGCAAGCGGGTATTCTGTCGCTCTGGGTGAAGCTCAGGAAAGTGCTTCAGCAATGGCCATTTCAGATGGCCAAATAGTTACGATAGAGTACACGCTGACATTAGAAGACAAGAAAGTGATAGATAGCAATGTGGGAGGCCCGCCCCTCGATTTTACACAAGGCTCTCATCAAATTATTCCTGGCTTAGAAACTGCGCTTGAGGGAATGAAAGTCGGAGAGAGCAAACAAGTGACGGTTGCACCAGAACAGGGCTATGGCCCCATTAATCCCAAAGCCGTACAAGAAGTGCAAATTGATAAAATCCCGAAAGAAGCACGGAAAGTTGGCTCTCAATTATCAGCGAAGGACGACCAAGGTCGAATGGTGCATCCGCGTGTAGTCGAAGTGAAGGAGATGGTCGTGCTGCTCGATTTCAACCACCCCCTGGCAGGCAAAGAACTTTTTTTTGATGTGAAAATCTTAGATATTAAAGCCGCGACGCCCCCAAAGCCCTAAAATTAAAAAGGTGCGGGAACCTCGCCCTTTGGCGGAGTTCCCGCGACACAAGGCCTTCCAGCAAAACAATTTATCACCATGCCTAATTTCCGTGTATTCAGAAAAACCATGGGATAGTTTTGCGAGAGTGAACCCTAAATTTCCTTCAAATGCATTGCAGCTGAATTGGCATGCTTCGTGGCAACATCTGCATGACCAGCTTTCCCATGAGCAATCGCTTCGCCTAATTCGGTAATCCCGGCAGTTAAATGAGGGTTGGTCATCTCTTTCCCTGCCGCTTGGGCATGCTGAAGAGAGACTTCAGCATGGGTCACCACAGCATCCGCATGTCCCATTCCACCATGTTTGGCTGCTTCCTGAGCATGAGTAATAGCTTCTGCCACATGTGGATTTCCAGCTTTAGCCCCACTGCCTCCTCCGGAATAGCTCGCACACCCTGCGAATACCATCATCGATAAAGCAATCATCCACAAACTTGTGTTCCTGAGTGATAGATACATGAACGACCTCCTTGAAAACGTGAATGAAATTGAACATTTACTTTCGAGGGGTCCAAGAAATATCACAATGAATTTACTTTGTAAAATTTAGTATGGTAAAAGATATGTAATCAGTTTTCCCTAGTTTTAGTTCTTGATTGTTGTTGTACTCAGCCTAGATTCAGTAGAGGCCTATTCCCCATGTTCGAACAATTTGAATCTCGCCAGCATCAAGTTCTTTCTCTCCTCCAACAACAAAAATCCGGTTTAACAATTGAGGATCTCGTCCAACAATTGGAAATTTCGCGCACAGCAGTCAACCAACATATGGTGAGCTTAGAACGGGATGGATCAATTAAAAAATCTGCTCAACAAAAAAGTACGGGCGGACGTCCAGGTTGGACCTATCAGATCACCAACGAAGGCATCAATCGCCTTCCCAAGCAATATTCCTGGTTCTCTGAGTTATTGCTGGATACCTTAAAAGAAGAATTGGGATCAGAGAAGTTGGAAGCCTATATTCAGAAAGTAGCTCACTCCCTCGTTCCTCAACTTCGAGGACAATTAAAGGGGGACGACACCTCAGGCCATATTCAACAGGTTGCGGAACTTCTTCAGAGCCTGGGCTATCAAGCCCAGGCAGAAGAAGCCCCATCAAAAACTGAACTGCCAGTTCTGACTGCTCATAATTGTGTGTATCACGATTTAGCCGTCAAACACCCAGAAGTCTGCGCCTTCGATATCGCCCTACTCGAACAACTCGTCGACCGCAAAGTAGACCACCAAGAATGCATGGCCAAAGGCGGCAACGTCTGTCGCTTTGCCTTCAAAGCTTCGTAGTATTAATACCCCACCAGATTTTTTCAGCATTAGCCCCGGATTTTCAACGAAGAGGTCACGTAGCCAGACCTTTCGACATGGCAATGAGTTCTACATACTAAACCCACTGTCTCCGAGGTTAGAGAAAGTTTGGGTTGTAATAGAACTTATTGTGTACAGCCTTGCCATTCTTCCAACGAGTCACCTGGACCTGATCGGGATTAAACTTACTGCCATCCTTCATGTCGACACTCAACTTATACTCAGCAAAGGTCACACCATTCCCCTTACCATCGTCCTCGCCTACACCCACGGCCTTGATCTCAATCCCGTGGTAAGTCTTCACTTGTTGTAGAATATTTTTCTCATTCTCAATAATCGCTTGTTTTCCTTGAACAATGACGCCTGTCGGTTCTTCATTAATGACATCATCCGCATAGAATTGTTCCATGCCTTCCACAAACTCCCCTTTTTTCAGCATGTCAAGAATTTGTTGCGATTTTTCCAATAACGTTTGGCTAGCGTTAACGTCTGAACTCATGGTGTTTCTCCTGTTAAGACAAAATTGACCGATTCATAAAATACGGTTCGGTTTGGTATCGACCGCATTGGGCCCCTTCTTGAGAGGTCACCGCATATTTCTAGTACGGTCTAGAACTAACAAAATCTGTTACAACTCTTTCCACAATAATTCTTAAATCTCAAGTCTCAGGTATGTGCTACCCTTCTTCTCATCGTGACAACTTCCTATCACATAATTTGATAGTTGGCTTGTGCGTATGACTGACCGGAACCAATCCCAACGACGCTCATGAATAATCCCATCTCACAAACATTCAATCTCATTCCACCTCAACCGTTAGTTATCATTTCTCGCGGACTTCAAGCTCTCGCCACACCAATCGTCGTACTGCTCATTACCACTGCTGCGACGTTAGGAGAAGAAGTAAAGGATGCGATTTCCTTCTGTAATGTGTTATTCATCGGAAATTTATGTGCGTCAGTCGTGGTGCTAGCCTAC
>JAJDBQ010000093.1 GCA_029261255.1 Nitrospirales bacterium | reverse complement strand
TGACATTTTTGATACCGACAATCCGCTTTGCGGCCTCGATCTCAAGAATCCGATCAACCAAGAGGAATGGATAACGATGGGGCAATAATGTTTGGATATCGAGTATATTAAGCTCCTCTTGAGCCATAGGGATTTCTCCTTTTTCCTTGTCCTTTTCGTCTTTCAACACCCAGGTACCATCAAACAAAAAACAAACGCAAACACCTACGGACTTTCTGATTCTTCACTCTCTTGATTCAAGGCTTCAATGACCGCATTCGAAATATCCCAACTATCTTGATAAAATAACGTGCCAGAGTTTGGACCATGCTCCAACACTAATCCTAGGTTTCGATCACTCGCAATTTGAGACACAATCTCGCTGACTTCCCGGCGAAATGTGTCTTGCAATTCGCGTTGTTTTTCTTGTACTTCGCGATTTAACTCCGCAACTTTTTGTTGATACCCTGCCATTTTTTGACGAAATTGTTCTTCTTTTTGTCCGCGCGCCGATGAACTGAGCACAGTCCGTTGAGCCCGTAATGCATCCTCAAGATCGCGTAGTTCTTTCTGCTCTAATTCTACTAACGCCTGACGATCCTTCATAAAAGCGTTCAGCGCATCAGAGAGCTGCTGTCCTTTCACTGTTTCTTGTAAAATTCTTTGGGGATCCACAACGCCCACCACGAGGGCTTTTGACACTCCATCATTGACCGATGCACAGCCCAAACCCAACAGACTGATGCACGTGACGATGATGCTAGCCCAGCCACCTCGGTTCCATAGACGCAAAATCCTTGTGCTAACCTGCTGCATAGCTCCTCGTTTCTGTATTCCTGTCCTAGACCTAAAAGACTGATCCAATCGAAAATTCAAAGACACCTTTTTTCTCTTTTCTCCGACGATCGAGGTTAAACCCATAGGCCGCGCGAAGAGGGCCAAATGGTGAAATCCATCGGACTTCCACTCCAGCCGTTTTCCGAAGATTCAACGTGAAATCATCTCCTTCTGCAAAACCTTTTCCGTAATCGAAAAAGACGACACCATTTAACTTCGCATCGGGCAAGAGAGGAAAAATCACATCGTTATTAAAAATCAGTTGTTTATTGGCCCCTGCAGGATCATTTCTCGAGGTCACTGGTCCCGCACGGCCAAATTTAAACCCCCGTAACGTATTGATACCTCCGACGAAGAAAAATTCAGGTACAGGGAGCCTTTCTCCACCATATCCTTCAGCAAATCCAATTCGCCCTCGAATGGAATGACGAAAATCCCAAAATGGAAGTGGCGTATATTTCAAGGCATCGAAGGATACGCTATAAAAATTGTTAGATCCTCCCAAGAGTTGTGTCCCGACACTCGTGTTACCACCAATTCGTATTCCCCTTCTGGGATCTAAGAAAAAATCACGAGAATCTCGAAACAGACTGGCACGAAATCCCGTCGTGGACTGCTTGCCTTCTTGCTCTATTATGAGCTCAGGAGCATCAGATTCAACATCTCGAATATTGATAAGCTCCGCAACAAGGGTAAATGTTCCCGTCAAAAATTCAGAAAAGGCGCGGCCAAAGGTCAGATTGGCACCTGTCCTAGTCTCATCGTAAGTTAAAAAATTGGTGCGAGTCCTAAACCCATCGACTTGAACAGACGTTAAGGTATCAAAAACGGCTGGATTTCGAAAGGTAAGAATCCCCAATGATCGACGTCCCCCCAACTGCCCTCGAATCTTAGCTAAATACCCACGCCCCAAGAAGTTACCTTCGGTGATGTCCGCAATTAAGGTGAATTGATCTAAGGTACTAAAACCACCGCCTATGCTAAAGGCCCCCGTCGGTTTTTCTTTAACTTTGACATCAAGATCCACCTCTCCTGGTGCATTTTGTTTTGGCAATATTTCGACAGTTTCAAAATAGTTCGTGTTATTCAAGCGTTCAAAACTTCGTTTAATGGCGGGAGAATCAATCATGTCTCGTTCATCCACCCGCAACTCTCTCCGAATGACATTGTCACGAGTCTTGCTATTCCCTGTAATGCGAATATCTCTGATTCGCACCATTTCCCCCTCAGCCACCACAAACTTAATTCGGGCACTTCTCGTAGGAGGATCTGGTTCGACCGACGGATTGACTTCAGTAAATGCATAACCTCGTGCCCCATAGAGATCTGTCACACGAGTAATTTCATCTCGAAGCTTGGCACGTTGAAAAACATCACCGGCTTTGATATCAAGACCTTCTTCCAATTCTTCTTTAGAAAAAACGGTATTCCCCGTATACTGCACTTGGCTGAGAATATAGGGTTCTCCTTCTATGATCGGGAATACCAACGAAAACCATTCCTGTGTGTCATCGAGATCTATCCGAGGCATCCCAACTTGGACATCTAGATAGCCTTTATTCATATAAACTTCCTTGATTCGCTCCACATCATTCGGCACTTCGTCCCGTCGCAGCACACCCGTATCGGAAAAGAGCGACCAAGGCCAAGAATATTCTTGATTGGCCAGGAATTTAAACAGCGATGTCTCACTAATGACATTTCGCCCTTCAAATTCGATGGAGCGAATATGAGCTTCTTCTCCTTCATCGATATAATAGGTCAAGCGAGCCTGCCCTTCTTCCACTAAATCGACAATCGGAATAATTTCAGCATGGTAGTAGCCTTTTTCTTGATACAGCTTCCGGAATTGCTCAACGGAGACTTTCACTTGCTCTTGATCAAGAAATGTTTGATTTCTAATGGTATTTTTTTCACTGAGGCTCTCCTCAGACAATTCGTCATTTCCGTCATAAACCACTTCCACGGTAAAGGGTTTCTCCGTGACTCGGAATGCCACGAGCACTCCACCCGATGCGGGTTGCGTCAAGACGTCCACTTCCTCAAAAAATCCCATGCTATAAATTTTTTGAATCTGCTCACGAACCTCTTCACGAGAAAATAGATCGCCAACGTGAATAGACAATTTGCCAATAATGGCTTGTCGTTCTATATGACGATTCCCCTCGATATCAATACGTTGAATAGAATTTCCTGAATCCTGTGCCCAGACAGAGCTTTCAGAGAGGCTCAACAGAATGAGGATAGAAAATACAACGCGGACTATCTCGGCTGGATGAACAGCGAAGACAAGTTTATTCCTTCGCTGCGGCGCAGAAACATCTAAGCAACGAGAGAAGGATCGACACATCGACTGTATTTGATGAAATTGGGAGAAGCGCAATAAAATTGTCCAGAAGGGATACGGGATCAACACGCGACTAGCCGGGTACAATCTGATGGATCCCTAGCAATGAAGTTGTCAGAATTGTCATGAATATGGGGAGACGCCCCCAATTAGTTGAGGTCGGAAATTTCATAAAAAACAGATGGGGAATTATATTCATGAATCTGATTCCTTGTAAAGCTACTCTCAGCCTGATCAATGACGAAGTATCACAGCCTATTGAAGCCAGCACACGAAGGACCTTGACAACTTTTTTCACCTTCTCCTAGTATCGAAACCTATTTATAGCAAAGATGTGGTAATGAAAATCTTGAAAATTGAAGAATTCATGAATCCAATATTGAACATGCGATCATCAATTACCATTCATTCAAGCAGCTCCCGACATGATCAGCAATGAGGATTCTTTCCTCACAAAACCTGATTCTTCGTGCTCATAAGTACTCACAAGCACTCGACTTACATACTGAGCGCGAGTCCGTCATCATCAATCCAACGGATACACTTCTATGACCGAAGATACATCGGATCTCTCAACACCCTCGATTGAACAAATACCGGATGAATTGCCGCTTCTCCCCGTTCGAGACATCGTCATATTTCCCTACATGGTCCTTCCACTTTTTGTAGGACGCGATATATCCATCAAGGCCATCGAAGCGGCCCTTGACTCTGATCGATTGTTGTTTCTCACAACTCAGAAAAATCAAGAAACCGACGAGCCAACATCAGACGATCTTCATCTGACAGGAACGGTTGGCGTTATTATGCGCATGCTCAAGCTTCCCGATCAGCGGGTCAAAATTTTGGTCCAGGGCCTCACCAAAGCCCGCATTCAAACCTTTACCCAATCAAGCCCATTTTTCACCGTTCAGCTCGAAACGCTCCCAGAAGAATCGGTCACGACTCCTTTAATAGAACATGAAGCGATTATTCGAACCGCTCGTGAAGGCTTAGAAAAGTTACTGAGTTTAGGGAAAGTGATCATGCCAGATGTGCTCACAGTCATCGAGAACTTGGATGACCCTGGACGTCTGGCCGATATCATCGCCTCCAACCTCGGTCTCAAAATCGATCTGACTCAAGAAATCCTAGAAATCGCTGACCCCATGGCCCGTCTTTCACGAATCAATGACATTCTAGGTAACGAGCAAGATGTCTTGTCGATGCAACAAAAAATCCAATCTGACGCCAAAGGCGAGATGGATAAAACGCAACGAGAATACTTTCTCCGCGAGCAGCTCAAAGCCATACAAAAGGAACTGGGCGACATTGATGATCGGACGGAAGACGTCGCGGATTTTCGCCACCGTATCCAAGAAGCCAAGATGCCAGAAAAGGTCCTGAAAGAGGCTGAAAAACAGCTTCGACGGCTTGAAAAAATGCATCAAGATGCAGCGGAGGCTGGCACCATTCGCGCCTATCTCGAATGGCTAGTTGATGTGCCGTGGAGCCGTCGTTCGACAGATAACTTAGATATAGGCGCAGCCTCCAAAGTGCTCCATGAGGATCATTATGATCTGGAAAAAGTCAAAGAACGGATTTTAGAGTATTTGGCTGTACGCAAACTCAAAGACAAGATGAAAGGGCCAATTCTGTGCTTTGTGGGGCCACCTGGAGTGGGGAAAACGTCTTTAGGCAAATCCATTGCACGCGCTCTTGGCAGAGAATTCGTCCGTATCAGTCTTGGTGGCACACGAGATGAAGCAGAAATCCGAGGCCATCGTCGCACATACGTCGGAGCCCTTCCAGGGAGAATCATTCAAGGCCTGAAACAAGCCGGCACCATCAATCCCGTCATTATGCTCGATGAAGTCGATAAGGTCGGCATGGATTTCCGTGGAGACCCATCTGCCGCCTTATTGGAAGTATTAGATCCGGAACAGAACAATGCCTTCGTGGATCACTATCTTGGTGTCCCCGTCGACTTAAGCGAAGTGATGTTTATTACCACGGCAAATGTATCTGACCCCATGCTTTCCGCGTTACGTGACCGGATGGAAATCATTAACATTCCAGGGTATTCGGAAGAAGAAAAATTTGGCATCGCGCAACGGTACCTCATTCCTCGACAATTAGAAGAACATGGCATTACCAATGACCATCTCCATCTCACAGACACGTGCGTCACACAAATTATTTCCCACTATACAAGAGAAGCCGGAGTTCGAAACCTCGAACGGGAATTAGCCACCGTGATGCGAAAAGTTGCCAAATGTATCGCTGAAGGCAACATCAAGCAATATCGCGTGAATCCGAAAAATCTTCAGCAGTACTTGGGCATTCCAAAATTTGTTCCAGAGCAAGAGCAGGAAAAAGATGAAGTAGGTGTGTCCACGGGACTGGCCTGGACAGAAACCGGTGGGGATGTCTTGTATGTCGAAGCCTCGACATGCAAAGGCAAAGGTCTCTTGACGTTAACGGGTCAACTTGGTGACGTCATGAAGGAATCTGCTCATGCCGCGCTGAGTTTTATTCGCTCCCAAGCCAAACAATTGGGAATAGACCCGAATCATTTTGCCAAACACGATATTCACCTTCATGTCCCTGCAGGCGCGATCCCTAAAGACGGACCGTCCGCTGGCATTACGATTGCCACCGCTATGGCCTCATCTCTTAGTCGAGTCCCTGTCAGACGCGATATCGCCATGACTGGAGAGATCACCTTGCGTGGTCGCATTCTCCCCATCGGAGGCTTAAAGGAAAAAGTTCTTGCCGCGAAACGAGCGCACATTCACACGCTTATTATCCCCAAGCGCAATCAAAAGGATTGGGATGACATTCCGAAACACATCGTGCAAGGGCTAGAATGCATTTTCGTGGAGAACATGTCAGAAGTCCTCAAGTCGGCCCTACGCGCAAAAAGTCGAAAAACAAAAACAGTCAAGAAGGCCACACGCCCGTCGCAAGCGACTTCAGGACTACGTAAAAAAGTAGCGTCATCTGCCACAGCAGGAGCACGTCTACGACGCAAGGTGACCAAGGCTCCCTGAGCCTCGAGCTATGTCGCCAATCCGCAAATCGGCGCCCCTTTCGAATTTCGGCGAGTTTCAACTCATTCAATCTCTCCCACGTCAATTTTCCACACAAGGATTTCATCCAACTGTTGGAACAGGTGATGATGCCGCGGTATTCCCACCTTCGCCATCGAAGCAGGTCGTCCTTTCAACAGACCTGCTTGTCGAAGACATTCACTTCTCGCATAAAACGTCAACTTTTTACGACATTGGATATAAGGCAGCCGCATCAAATCTCAGTGATATCGCGGCGATGGGCGCCACGCCTACGGCAATTTTTATCGCCATTGCCTTACCACCCTCTCTTACCTACGAAAATTGGCAAGAATTCTATCGAGGGCTTGCAAGACCTTGCAAAGACCATAAGGTCCAACTTCTTGGAGGCGATACCTCCTCTTCACCCACCTCATTATTTATTGCCATCACGATAACTGGCGAAGTACATCCTCAACATATCCTGACTCGGCAGGGAGCGAAGAGTGGACATCTAATTTACGTCAGTGGCACATTGGGCGACTCAGCAGCCGGACTCGCCTACCTCAAAAAATACAAGCGCCCTCCGGAACTTTATAAGATCTCAAAGCGGATGAAATATATTGTAGAGCGGCACTTGCATCCCACAGCTCGGATAACTCTTGGCCAATTGATTGCATCTCAACCCTATGCTTCTGCTGCCATGGATCTATCCGATGGATTATCTGGTGATCTCAATCATCTCTGTCGACAAAGCCAAGTTGGCGCTCTCATCTATTCTGAACGGATTCCGATATCTCAACACATGAACAAGTATGCGACCCAAATTGGCGCCGATCCTTTGCATTGGGGCCTTCATGGAGGGGAAGATTACGAATTACTATTTACGGTTCCTCCCAAGTGGCAATCAGAACTAGAAGAAATCGCAAAAAAAAGACGTATGCGCATGACCCAAATCGGGATTATTCAACCCAAGCGGTTCGGCATCCGAATAGAACAGAGTCACGGAAAACAAGAAAAATTAGTGCCTTCTGGCTATGACCATTTTATTGAATAACAACTGTCCCACGAGGCCTTCATGCTAGGCATGGAGTCTCTGCGCCAAAAAATCAATCAGGTTCTCCACCTCCAAGAATCACCACATCGAACAGCACTAGCCTTCGCCGTCGGAACCTTCATTGCTTTTGCTCCTCATTACTTTTTACATACAGCCAGTGCAGCATTCTGCGGGTGGATGTTTCGATTAAATTACGTAGCGATATTTCTAGGAACATTCATCAACAATCCATGGACGACGATCCCAATCTTAGCCGCCAGTCTCTATACAGGCTTGTTTCTCATGGGAGAATCCTCTCACACCAATATTGAATGGCATGAACTCACGATGGATAATCTTTTTGACATGCTGTCTCCCTATCTCATCCCATTTATCATTGGCGCGTGCACCCTCTCCGTCGTTAGCTCACTCTTAGCCTATCCACTCATGCGATGGAGCATTACCCGCTACCGAAGCGTGACGCACCACACTTCAGCATGAACCAATTGATCATTTTTCTTTACTCAAGACCTGAAAGCTAATACGCATGCAACCCCAGGAAACATCTGCCCCTCCATTTGATGGTATCGCGCTTTTAGCCGATCCTATTCATGGCTATATTTCACTCACCGTCCCCACGGCACAAGCCTCAACGACAGAACAAACAGAAAAAGACCTGATCGACTCTCCATGGGTTCAACGCCTTCGCTATATATTCCAACTTCAAAGTGCTCATTGGGTCTATCCAGGGGCAGAGCACACACGGTTTCAACATTCGTTAGGGACCATGCATTTAGCCGGACGATTTATCAAACAGCTCTACCCTTCCCTACGTCAAATGACTCCGGATCTTCCCTCCTACCCTTTTCTGGAAGAATTTGTACGAATCACCGCATTGCTCCATGACATCGGGCATGGCCCCTTCTGCCATTTCTTCGATCATCACTTTCTTCATCAATATCAATTGACTCACGAATTGGTGGGACAACACATTATTCGTGATCACCTGGGGTCAATCATCAAAAACATTCAGCGCAGTCCATCTGGTTCATTTGCACAAGGGGAACAGCTCAATCCTGAGTATATCGCCTTCCTGATACTCAAAGATCCGAACCAATCGACGAAAGACCTGCCACCCTGGGTAGTTGCCTTACGTCCCCTTTTAGGCGGGATTTTTACGCCTGACAATTGCGACTATGTCTTAAGAGATTCGTATATGTGCGGAGTCGCCATAGGCCCTGTTGATATTGAACGTCTCCTCCATTACACCTTTTTTTCCTCTCACGGGCTGACCATCCATCAATCCGGATTATCAGCTCTCCAAATGTTCCTCCATGCCAGGCTTTACCTCTATGCCAATGTCTATTACCATCGGACCACTCGTGCCATCGACCTTCATCTTCAGGAAATTTTCCAACCCACGATGGAACTCCTGTTTCCACACAATCCTCTTAAGGCCTTATCTCGGTACTTACATTTGACAGACTGGCACGTCATGGAATCAGTTCGATCATGGCCAAAATCCCGTCATCCGGAGAAGAGACGGCTCGGGATCGAATGGACCAAAATCCTAGGACGACAGGTGAAATGGAAAACCGCCTTTAGTCTTATGGTGCCCATCCCTCAAGAATCCGCATCATTTCAACCACAAACGTTCTTAACTAGACTGCGGAAATCTCTACCACAAAAATTGCGAAAGGCAGACATCCAAGTGGACGTCGCGTATAAAGACCCGCGTCCCATCAACTTGCTGCAAATGGGAGGATTTCAAATTTTTGTGTGGAATCCCTCAACAGGCAATGTGGACAAAGAAACCTTGCAGACATATCTACAACATCTGCCTGCTCGGATGATTACCTTACGGATTTTCAGTCAAGATCATGCACATGACGAAGCGTTAGGAAATGCGGCAGAGAAAACATTGCAGAACTATTGGCCAGAACTACTGAATCCTTCGTAACACTCCCACATCATGAATGCGACCGAAAGCTAACTTACGAGCATGTCACGACATTGCATTGGACAAGGGATAGTGAAACTCTTCCTGATGAAGAACCAGAAAACTTGGGGGACTACCCGAGAACTGAGCGAGCAGAGGCTTTATGACTAAGTCGCTGAAGAGTGGCTTGCGTTCGTAAGACATGACGAATAATAGCCTCACGATCATCTGGCGCTATTTGAGAAAATTCCACGGCTATGTCAAATCCCGGTTGATCGCCTTGTGTTGCCGGTTCAATTCGAATGATTCTTCCAACTGCCTGCATCGGAATAAACGGTCGCAAGATCAACCGTAACACCAGATAGGAATCTACAGGAAATTCTTGTTCTGAAAAGAATCGAATCCCTGACCCACTGAGATTCACTTTGGCTAATTCAGGGATCGCGCCTTTCAGATTCTTGTCTTTCCCTAATGTTCGGAGGATCGAAGTCAGCATCCAATCAATACGTGTCACCATCTGCAATAACAGAGGATCCCGAATGGTCAGATCATTTTCATCAACCATGGCCTTCACAAGATCCGGAGACACCGCCAATTCTTCCCATTGCCACTGGCTAAATGCAGCCGCATCAAGTTCAACGGGCTCATAAGAAAACGCAACGGGCAATTCTATCCAAAGGCAAATAGGTACATCGGCACGACAATCCTGCCGACGATCTTCAGAAGCTACAATGCCTTGATCCATTTTCTCACCTGTAGGGCTTCCCATATATCCTCTCTCAACACTGAATCGTCATTTCAAAATGGTGAAAAAGAACGTCTGCTCAAGGATTAAGATTTACTAAGGCTCCACTTTGCCTTGGAGAGTCCGCAACTCAACGAGAAGATCACGAGCTTGTTCCGCAGCCACGTGAATTTTCTCTAATTGTGGTTTGAGCTGGGCATCTTCACAGCGGCGAAGAGCTAATTCCGAAAACACAACAATAGGTAATAATTTGTTCGAAAGCGAGTGCAATAATGTTCCTATGGGGGAAGAATTGCCTACGTTGCTAGGAATGGGTGATTGCGAATCAATGGTCTGTGGAGATGACATATCTACCTTAAAATAAAAGAACTTTAGTTACATTTCGTCTCGTTACACGATCGGATTTCCATATCATTCTCAGTCTATTTCGCAATTGTTATACCTAAATTCTTTGAGCTATTGATCCCATTTAAAGAATATAAAAACAGTTGTGATCTCTTAAAATCTACTCACAAACACTGTTATGTTACGGACAACTATCACCTTACTCGTCAATGATTTGACAGAATGAGACTGCTTCGATTGTGCTATGGAAAAAAATTGGAAACAAGAAAGATCAAATTAAGGAAGGTCAAGCAGGGTATGTATTGAGAATCTAAAAAAGCAGAAATGATTAGACACTGAAACGATGTGAGGCTTGAACGGGGCTTTGGCTTCCCCACTGACGTTTTAAACCCTCAAGCCGACGACGATACTGTTGAGCTTCTCCAAGCTGGTCTTGTATGAGGGTTTGTACATCGCGTATCCGAGTGATGATCCATTGATCGATATGCATGAGCTTCTTAGCAACATCCCGAGGTAGCGCTTCTAAAGATCCAACATTCGCCCGACGATCATAGAAATGTGCAACAGAGTCCCACTTCCCTTGAATAGCCGCCTCCATGGCTTTAATCGTCAATTGCTCGAATGTCGCTTCTTCCGCATAGGTCTCGCTCATGAATTTACATTCCTACCGCCTGCGGCGTTGCACCCTGAATAGCCAATTCTTGCCAAGCTCCCCTGATCTCACTCATACATCGAATGGGACTTTCTAAACGACCTGGTTCATTTTTAAGATTGGCTTGAGTCAGTTCAAATTGAATATATTCGTACAGTCGCTGTAAATCTTTGGCAACAATTCCACCTTCTTCCATATTTAAGGAAGCCGATAGCTCCCCGACCACTCGAAGTGCTCGATCAATAAAACGCGCTTTATCCTGGAAATTATGAGCTACTATGCCTTCCTGCGCTAATTTCATGGAAGAAATGGCGCCATCATACAAAAGAACCACGACTTGAACTGAGGATGCGGTTGAAATCTGTGTTGTTGCATAGGCCTGAGCTCCGAGCATCATTCTTATCCCTTCCTTAGGATTTCATAAGTTCTAGAACTAGGAGTTAATTGATAAGTTTGCAAGGGCATCGAGTTGCCCTTGCAGACTTGCCAATAATCCATCAAGATTTGCAAATTTTATACGTTGTTGTTCTTCAAATCTCAGCAACGCGGATTCCTTCAACGAAATTTGTTCTGAAAAGTTGTCTATTTGACTGGTTAACGAGTTTTGTCGAAGAGTGAGTGCTCCAAATTCGATATCATCCAATAAATCCACGGCATCTATCACTAACTCCGCTATACCTTCGGTACCAGTTGTTGTATTCTGAATAAACAAATCTCGAACCGCTGAATAATCTGCACTAAGGGCGGCATCAAGCGTGTCTTCGTTGAGTTTAATTGTGCCATCTGCCGTCTGGGTTTCAAAGCCAATCTGGGAGGCACCGGTATATGTGGTGAGTCCGCTAATTTGAGAAAATGTTGATTGCCTTATTCTGTCAAGAACCGTTCGTGCAAGAGAGTCGCCCACAAAAAGACCTCGCTCTCCCGATTCCACATCAAAATTCGTTCGTTCGTTCACAAATCCCACAACTTCATTGTATGCAGCCACAAAAGCGGAAATCCCCTCTTTTACAGCAGAATTGTCTTGTGCCACGGAAATCGTGACAGCATTTGTGGGGTCTTCGGCCTGCAGGTTTAAGGTGATCCCAGAAATGACATCCGTCAGGGTATTCGTGGATCGATTAATCGTCACTGCATCAAGAGTGTCGTCACCAAGGACAATCTCAGAATCTTGTGCGGCTTGAAAAGTATCAACGCCAGTAGTGACCGTATCTAAATCCGTATCGTCAGAAGAAATGGTAATAGCATTGCTCGCTCCAGAATCATTTGAAGATAACACTAAGCGGAAAGCTGGCGTGGACTCCGTACCTGTATTTAGAATGGATGCACTCACTCCGGCACCAAGATCGTTAATACCATTCCGTAAGTCTTCTAGGGTTCCGGTAGAATCCAGATTCACTGTTTGAGTAGAACCACTCCCAACAGCAAACGAGAAGGTACCAGTTGAGCCGCTGACAATATCCGTATCACTGGCTGAGACGGCTGTCGATGCCTTGGACACAATTTGATGGGCTGAAGCCAAATGATTGACCTTCACCGTATGAGTACCAGTAGCTGCTGTTGACGAGGCACTCGCGGTTAACAAGGTTTGAGAACTTGCAGATGTCGTCGTAAGTGTATTTTTATCGAAACTTAGACGAGTCCGAATTGAACTGGCAGCAGTCTGTAAAGCAAGTAATTTCCCTCCCAATAAACCAAATTCTGTTTGTTTCGATTGGGCCGCAAGCTTCCGTTCATTTATACGGTCAATCGGAAATCGTTCGGTCTGCACCAGGAGGTCGACGATCGGACCAAAATCAATACCATTTCCTAAACCACCAATACTAGCCATGTTCTACTCCTCGAAAGAGATCCCTGATACTACACGCAATCTTGAGTTCTCAGTAAGCTGAAACATACCTGTATTGAACAGACATTTTCTCTTGCGAGCCACGCAGAATATTTTGAATGTTATATGTCTTCACTAACGAGCAACCCAGATTGATCCGCAAAGAATCGATCCAACTCAAGCACTTCCTCAGGAGGTAACTGTTTGATTAATTCCCCGGATTCTTTATCAAGAATACGGACAATAACTTGATTCAATTCCTCGTCAACAGATAATTCAATCTTCGGCTCAACATCTTTTAGGGTATTTTCCAGACGGGTAATGACTTCCTTTATCTGTTCTGGAGCATTTTTGGGAACCTGAGATTCCTGAAGTTCCGTAGACTCTTTTCTGTCAGCAATCTTTTTATCAATCCTTTGAAGCTTTTCAGCCTCTCCAGCCTTTTGACTTTCACGCACGCGAATTTCTTGCCCAACAGACACGGAAATCACAGATGATGCATTTTGGGAAATGGTTGAAATCATTATGGATAACCCCCTTATTCAGGCTAGAAGCCAGGTCCTGTGACCTGGCCTCCACCTAAAAAACCTTTTACTGCAGCAAGGACAGGGCTTGCTGAGGTAAGGTATTGGCTTGCGCCAAAATTGACGTACCAGCCGACACCAAAATTTGGTTTCGAGTAAATAACGCCGTTTCAAAAGCAATATCAGCATCTCGAATTCGTGATTCAGCTGCTGCCACATTTTCATTGGCTACTTCCAGGTTGAGGACTGCAGCATCAATTCTGTTCTGCAATGACCCAACATTGGCTCGAGCAGACGCCACAGCACTAATCGCACTATCAATATTAGACAGAGCTGCCAATGCCGATTCTGAAGTTGAAACATTGGTCGTGGCCAGATTCAAAGAACCACGATCTAAATCTTGCAATGACAAGGTTAGCGTGTCATTTGCTGAACTCCGGAAACCAATCTGAATAGATAACGTGTTATTTTCTGAACCACTGAGCAACTTCACACCGTTGAATTCGGTCACAGCAGAGATCCGATCAATTTCTGACCGAAGAGCCAAAAATTCTTGATCCAAGAATGATCGTTCATTTGAACCTAAAATGCCACTGGCTGATTGTTCTGCCAATTCTCGAAGTCGCGCCAAAATCCCCCCGATATTACCGGCGCCACCATCAGCAATCTGTAATAAACTGATCCCGTCATTGGAATTTCGAACGGCTTGATTAATACTACGTAATTGAGCTCGCAAGGTTTCTGAAATCCCTAGACCAGCAGCATCATCTGATGCTTTTGTGATTCGTAGTCCAGACGATAGACGAGCGACTGACCCCTGCAATTGCTGAGTGGAAATGTTCAGGTTCCGTTGAGCGGTGATCGATGCGATGTTGTTGTTAACGATAAGTGCCATGAATTCCTCCTTGATGGCTGTTCCTCAAAGGATCCGTTCCTTGAGGGAGAGTAAGTGAGCTAAGCCGAAAGGCCTCCTTAAAGATTGGTCGATTAACCAATTTTGTTGTCTCGCCTACTTATCGTCCATCAAAATGAAAACTTGAGAAGTTCCTTAAACACATGATTAAATTTCTTTTCGCAATTCTTTAACTTCGTATAACTAAATAGAACAGACAAATTCTCAACACTTCATAAGTTGAAAATGTTCAGTTTGGCAAACGAGGAATGACCTCATATTCCAACATGTCAGTCACTCGTACCTCATCAAAATTTTTTCGAGCAATCATTAATTCATTGACCCAATGAGAAAGGTCTTGAGAGTCCTTGGGGACTGCCCCATTGACGGCTTGCTGATTCTGTATCCATTCCAAATAATCGGCTATTTGGCCAAACCATTGATCTAATTGCCCCATCCCTTTTTTCCCCTGTCGGAAATCCCCTATTAATTGTTGGGCTTTCGCACGCAACTCACATCCAAACTTCTTGGCCGTTTCTCCTGAATTCTGTAAAATACTTTCCATTCGTTCACTCTTAGCTGTAATACGTCCAAACGTACTCGCGACCTTTTCCAAGGTCGGAGGGACCAACTCCCGATCAGTCATCCGCTGATCGCCCACAACAAGTTGCGTGACCATGCGTCCTTGAGCTTCCGCGCGATCACTTAAATCCGCCAACACGACGTCTAAACGATCGGTATCGCTCACTTCCCAAGTTTTTTCATCCAATTGAACGAACATAGAGATTCCTCCTTGAAGATTCCGGTGAGTATTGAGTGAGGTGCTCAAAAGTATTCTGAGCTCTTGATTGCAAAGTATAAAATGCCCTCGAGTATTCCTGGGCCATACTACCTAAGGTCTGACCTTCTAAGTTAAACGTCTCACGAATACACGCCCCCACCAGAGGGCCGAAGGCCAATGAGGATTTCGTCATTTCTTTTAGAACCAAGCTTTCATATTTCACAAAACTTTGCGTGTCTTTTAATTGCGCAACAGGCACTGACTGTTGCTGACAGAGGTCAACCATTTTTTCTGTTTTTTGGCACAACGTATCAACGCGTGGTTTTAACTCTTCCCACAAGCGCAGATCCTCTAAGACATAAGGAGGAGGAGAGGAAATTTGAGGAATTTGACTACTCAACCCCGTGAAGAGTTCGTACCAATAGCGTCGCCAATACGTGCTATACCAGTTCGTGAGATTTGGCGTATGGCCAGATCGCAACACAAATGAACCTAAATGATCTCCATCTATTATGCCCTCATAGACTCGGATTTTAGAGGCGAAATTTTGCCGTGCCCCTCCCTCTAAGATATAAAGACATAGTTCGCTCATCTCTTGAGGAATAATCTGATCTTTACACGCATGATGTGGGCAGACTTTATCGAAACCACAAGGGCCGCACACTATGTCTGGTTGCACGACCCAATGCCCGTGGCCATAGGGGCCTGTCTCCCAAAAATCCACATGTCCAACCGACACATTCAAAACCGGGGTTTTCACTCCCACAGCCATATGCATGGGACCCGTATCATTCGTCACCATCAATTGACATTGTTGCAACAACGCAATGAGTTCCGGGATTGATGTTTTTCCAACCGCTTCGCAAAGAATCCCCTGCCCTCCGGCTTGTCGATATCCTTGAACAGCCTCCTTCACGGCTAGCTCTTCCTTTTTTGTGCCTATCAAAACAAAGCCAATATTTCGACCCTTACTAAGATGGGCCATCAGTTGGCCAAAATATTCAGGGCGCCACGCTTTCATTGGATCACTTGCCCCAACTTGTACCGCCACCCAAACGTTGGGAGTACCAAAACGCTGAAGAAAACCTTTGGCCCAATCTTGCTGGGCATTCGGCACAGTGAGACTGATCGGATGAAAACGTCCAGGACCACTTCCTCCGAGTGAATAAAGATCGACAATATTGAATCGGTTCATCTGTCGGTACGCATGGAGATCTAAGAAATATTTCATCCAGGAATTTTTAACCAGAAAACTCCCATCGTGAGCAGTGGTCATCCCACGTTCATCAGCACAACCAAAAAACTTCACCAGAAAGGCGCTACGCTGATTGAAGGTCAAATTGACGATACGATCATAGCCAACCTGAAGCAACGGATTGGCCCAATTCGCAAGATCGTGATAAAGCGTCACGACATCGCGTACGCAAACACGGCTATCATCCATTAACTCTTGAAAATCAAAAGCTAAGACATGCCGAACACCAGGTAGGAGTGTGGCGACATGTGCAAATGTCTTATCGACGATCAGATCTATCTTCACCCCTGGCGACTCTTCTTCTAAGCGCGCCAATAAAGGAATCATCTGAATTAAATCCCCCATTCGCGTAATGTTAAGGATTAAGACCTGCTTCATAAGAAATCGCGTTTTTCCTGTCTATATTCATCCATCATGAGAATCAATAACTCTTCACGTTTCAATTGAGTCTCAGGGTTTTTCTGGCGAATCGCATTTGCCAAATCTACAAGCTCTACCCGATCAGTTTTGGGAAACGTTTTCAGAAGAGTCTGCAATTCTGGACAATCCTGGCTGCGTGCCAATAAGGCTTCGGCCTGACGATCACCTTGGAGAATCGAACCTATACGGTCAGGACAAGCCAAACCTATTGTGCTTAACAGTGTTTGCATCCTATGAGCATAGGTATGGGAGTGAAGGACACGTTTTCTGGACTCTTCCGCCATCACTCTTCGCAGCTCTGGCTCATGGAAATACTTCCTGACAACCGGAACCAATTCATCAGGAGTACGGACAATTGCCATCATGGATTCATCAAAGATCTCAGGTAATAAGGAACGATGATCAATGACTTGGAAAGCCCCACAGCTTGCTAATTCAAAGGTTCGAGGGTTGACGCTATCTCCATCAGGATCAAAACCGCTTCCAGTGTAGGAATGGAGATTCACATTGACTGATGTGGCATTAAAGATTTTCACGCTGGTTTGTGTATCGATGCGAGCACCATTTCGTTGAAGGACCGATGCCAAGACCCCTGCCCGATCCCATTCATTCCCCCATAACTTGAAGCTCCATTCCTTCTCCAATAGAAATGGTAGAATTTCACGTCGATTACGATAGCCAGCACCCAAAAACGAGACATCTGATCCCAGCTCCAGCTGATCTTCACGTGTTAAGGTGACGGGTTGATGAAGAGTCGGATCTGCAGCAAGTGGCAAGTAGGACACATGAGAAGCCCCTGCGTTCTTAAAGGCTTCCACACAAGGGGCTTGTTGCATCACAAACCAAAAATCATAGCCTTCAATCATTTGCTGCCAATAGGTTAAATGACGAAAATTCTCCACAAACCACATGGCCGTTAACACTTTCTTACGACGCATTTGCTCCAACACCGCCATGGACAAGGGTGCCTGTGACATAGCCAAAACTAAATCGGGAGGATCTTCAGCTACATGGGCGAGACTAATGACCCCCAATGTATCGCTAAACCGTTGCTGTACGGTCATTCGCAACCGATCATCCTTAAGAGAATTTAAATTCTGATAACCAGGAGCATGCAGACTATGGTCAACCCAGCTCACTCGGTGTCCCAATGCTTCTAACGCGCGCACCATATAGCCAGCTACGGGAAGGGAGCCTCCATAAATCGGACCAACAACCATGATATGCAACCGGCCACTCACGCCTTTGGCCAATTGATCACGAAGCTGAGAACGAAAAGTCTCGTACTCTTTCTGATGGATCATCAAAGCCGGTTCATAAGTTAAGAGCCGAATGCGCTTCGCCTGGTGAGCGACCTTGGAGGCTAGAGACTCTGCTTGACCCCATACCCAACACACTCGTTCGCCCCACCCATCCAATGACCGAACAGAAAGCCCATCAACCAGTTCTGATAGATTAGGCATAACAACGATAAGGACCGTATCCTGAGGTAACTTCGCACGCAGAGCTTCTACGTGATAAAACAAGCCGAGACCTAACACCACCAAGGTTTCCCCAGATTGGCAATTTTCTATTTGGTGGTCAGCCCATCGCTCCGCTTCACTCAGAGGATCATAGGCGCTATGAATAGTTCGATTGTTCGTTACTGCCGTCGGCACACCAGATTTCGCGGTTTGAATAGACAGGATTCCTCCTGCAGTCTGTAAAATTTGTGCAGCTAAGGCTGGATCCTGGCGACGAAGCAATTCGACATTCTTTTGAAACAGATTCATAGCAAGCATCCTGCATTTGATGTTTGCTGAGGAAGCTCCAAATACTGCTTTGAGGAAAGACCAGCCAACTGTTCCCAAACTTTTTTTCGCTGCGATACCAGAGAATCAGATCTCTCTCCATTCATAAAAAATGCGCCCCAATCATCGCGATGACTCGTCCACAATTCCCATTCCGATACGCCTTTGATATTTCCCTGCCCTTGGATCAGCTCTACCGTTTCGACTACTGGCCATGAACAAGGGAGCTTCGGCTCATGATTCAACGGCGTTATTCCCTTATTCTCGAAATGGTCAACTCCTTGATGCTGCCACACATAGTGGCCGCCGCCATAGGGCCCTGTTTCGTGCACCCGGGCACGCGAAAAATACCAACCAATAACTCTCGTCCCGCAGGCCACAGCCAAGTGCAAGGGTCCAGTATCCGATCCAACAACCCACTGACATCGATTGAAGATATGTGCGAGTTCTGGCAAACTTGTTCTCCCAACACAATTGAGTATTCTGGATAGGTAGATTGCAGAAAGATGATTTTCAATTGCCATCGCGATTTCTCGCTCACCTGGCCCTCCAATGAGCACGCATACACAATTGGGGAGATGCTCAGCACATGCTTCAATTAACTCTTTCCAAATTCCAACAGGCACACGACGATCGGCGTCTCCAGCCCCAAGCACAATGCCAATCTTGACCAAGGATGCATTGCTGACTATCCGTCCGATATCAACAGGCAATTCTAAGTCGGGGGGTTCAAGGCTTGGCAGCACTACTGGAGGTCTCACTCCACAGATTCCACAAAAAACATCTGCCAAATGCAGACGGTTGTCCCCTCGATCACAAGCCACTTGTCGCAAGTAATCCACCCATGGTGGGCGGCGCTCATTCAAAGGGCCGAAGTCGCCTGCTCCAACCACTCGTTCACTGAACAAATGTGCTGCTAAAATGCTTCGAGGATGATTATTGAGGTTATAAGCCACGGAATAGGGATTTGCTGAGAACCGGGAAAAATATTCAGCAGTTTGAGAATAGCCTTGAGTAAGAGTTCCGTCCCATCCTTTAGCCAAGTCATGCAAATCTTCCCCATTCCAAGGAATCGTTTGCTGAATTCCAGGAAACAGTTCACCCAGAACGACAAGCGGTTGAGGACAGAGAAGATCAAAAATTTGATTTGGATATTGTTCACGGAGAGAGAAAAGGGCCGGAAGAGATTGCAACAGGTCTCCTAGTCTCGCTAGTTGAATAATCAACGTTCGGGGCAAGTCTGAACTTATACTAGGCATTTTTTTCCCTGAACTAAAATGCTCCAAAACCAAATAGAACCAAATACAACAACCAAGAAGGACAATCTAAGATGATCGAACGGTGTCTGCGAACAAACCCCACTTGCGTTTTCTTCAAATGGGAAAACACACTAAGCGTAAGAAACGCGAAAATTGATGGAACGAGATTTCCACCCCACTTCATAAGAAAACTTTGACATTGCAAAGGTTGGACCGCGATACCGATTGGGAATGCCTAATGGCATCCGCTTAGCGAATGGAATTGAGCTGCGGGAAAGAGAGGTAGAATGGCTAGAGGAATCACTCAAGGGGAACATGAGTGAAAATCAACGCCAAAGCGATTGTCATATTAACAATGAAAAATGTAATCGCCTTCATTATTTTATGATCAATTGGTCTTCTTGAGACAGTCTCCTTGTACCATCTAAAGAATGCAGGCCTGGGGTTGATTGAAGATCCCATGTATTCTCTTGAATGGATCTCTCTTCAAGGTCAAGAAAAAACAATGGCCGAATCTGTCGTTCGGAAAACCCAAGGAACGTATAGGGAACATTAAATGATTCAAATAACCACTCATAGTAATCGATGGTGTCAATTTTAGGATGGGCATGCCCTTCAAAAAAGACCCCTTTGCTCACCTTTTGTAGAATGTAGCGAAATAATCTATCACGCTGCAGTAATTCTTTTGTACGATAAACAGAAAAAAAGAAGGCATAATCACAGGACTTGGGAATGGCTCGATCAATTTCCTGATCAAACTGAGGATCATTAAAATCAACATGAAGGTAATGAAGGTTCTCGCATCTCGCAAGATCTTTTATTTCATTGGCAACGGCAATGGTATCAGGCATACCCTCAATGCCCCAAACCTCTTTTGCTCCGCATTGAATCGCCTTTAGACTTGCCTGACCCAGGTTGCACCCAAAATCGAGAATAACAGAATCTTTTAAGATCTTCGTGTCCATCAATGTAAATCGTTGCAAGCTTCGTTGTCCGGTCACGCCTAAGAAGGGAAATGAGTGGTAATTCTGGAACCATGCTAATTTTTCAATATGATGTTGAATTCCTAATTTTACCGGCTCTTGCAAGACCTTGGAAAATTCTTCTTCAAAGACGAGAAAAATAACAGGCATCCGCTCTTGGTGATGGAGCGCAGAGGCAGACAATCGTCTCGCGCCATCAAGCATATACATCCCTCCGCTTTCAGCTGGAGCACCAAGATATTGCAAAATAGTGCCGGAAATATACAGCGGCATCCCTAAGCTTTCACCATTTTTCAATTTATTCAGGTAGACGGATATTTCCTCTTTCCGAGATTCACCCTCTTGTTGAGCAAAAATAGGATCGATAGCTTCTAAATCTTGAGGTTGCAGGGAACAAAACGAGAGACCAGAAACACCATGCACCAACTCGCAATCCACGGTGAGTGCCACCACCCGATCCCACATATCAAAGGAACGTACATTGGCTTGCGGAAACTGTCGCTGAAATATAATCGAGAGGATCTTCTCCACGGCATCAGTCCCCGTGCCAAACCCCGAGATTGAATAGTCCTTCAATACTTTATGAATGGACAGGGAATGTTCTAAAACCGCACTCGGGAGAATACGAATATAGGTTTCGGTATTTCCAGTAGGAGGTTGAAAATATGATCGTAAGTGTGTGTGCTCATAAAGAGTGGCCTGAGACATGCTTTCGTCTTTTAAAATTTTCGGCTCATCTTGCCTCAACTTCAAACGTCGTCCTAATTCTTCCAAGCCATCATATTCAGGAGAAAACATCTGGAGAATGTCGTAATGTTTTTTAGATTCTTCAATTTTTCCAGCCCGAAAACACACACCAGCAAGGACAAACCGCATATCGCAGCCTGCAGGGTTTCGATCGACATATCGTGTGAGGTGCATTTGCAACTTTCCCCACCATTCCAACATCGTTCCAGATTGAATCAATCCGTTCACAGCCTCTTTGTTATCTGCATCTGCGACAAACACCTCTTGAAAGGCTGTCCACGCATTCTGGGCATTCCCTAAACCGATCCACGCCATTCCCAACCCTAACCGAGTTTTCTGTCCGTCAAAACCATTGGCTAGAGCGTGCTGGAAAGAATGTGTCGCTTTCGCATAATCGAGAGATTGAATGGCCAAAATACCTTGCAACCACAAACCCAAACCATTATGTGGATCCAATGTGAGAATGGCCGACACATGCTGAGAAGCTTCGTTTAAATTTCCGCGCTTAAGCGCTTCCCGCGTAAGTTTCTCTCGTGCCTCCCGATCTTCTCCAAGGTCAAGTATCCGCTTCAAAAAACCGCATTCGCTCTCGATATCTTCTATCCGTACACAAATAGAGGCAGCCCACTTGAGCGTCTCCATTTCTGCTGGCCACGTTGAAGCGTCCGTAAGATTTGCTCGAATGTCCGCTTCAATCTGTTCTGCCTTTGTATTTCCTTTGTCATAGCGCTTCTTCAGTAAAAGCTCCTGAACATTTTTGACATGCTTCCATTGAAGTTTTTCTATGTCATTCTTAAAAGGTGTCACTACCAGACCTAATTTTCCATCTTTGGAGGAATATCGATTGAAATATCCAGCTGAAAAAGAATGAAAATCTTCATCCACCACAATTTTGTCGGCCCAATGCTCCATCAACAATCGCCCATTGTTTCGTTCTGCTTCAGGATTTTTGCGACCAGGCGTTTGTTCCTCAAGGTGATACAACACACTCTTGGGTTGATAGATGACCTTTCCCCCAGACTCTCGAATTTTCAAACAGAGGTCTACATCCTCAAACCCATTCCTGAATTCCTCATCAAAACCACCAACAGAATGAAAGGCTTCTTGGCGAATGAGAAGACACGCAGCAGTGACAGCTTGAAATTCTTGCCGAATATTGGCGCCAGCAAAATCTGATTTCACACTATTGTAAATATGATATGGCGTTAGACTGATCTTTGAAAATACGACACCAGCATGCTGGATCGTATTATTGGGATATAAAAGTTTACTTCCCACAATCGCCACATCTGAATGCTGTTCCACTTCATCAACCAAAGCCGCAAGCCATCTCTCTTTTGGAATCGTGTCATTGTTGAGAAAAACTAGATATTTCCCTTTTGCCGCTCTTCCGCCTTGATTACACGCTATAGCAAAACCGAAGTTAGAATCGTTCGTAATGGCTTGGATATCGCCTTCTAAAGAAGCAAGAAACTCCTTGGTTCCATCAGTCGAGCCGTTATCAACGACAATCACTTCATAAGTACATCCATGTGTCACATCAGCTAAATGGGTCAAACACTGACGAGTCAACTCTAGCTTATTGCAGACAGGGATAATAATGGAACACTCAAACACAGACGGGCTGGGATCTCTAGTTGCCGGACTCCCCTTCATCGCAACTATCCCTCCTTCGTTTTTCACTCCAGAAGACAAACCCTCATCGTTCAATAAATTTTTGCCTTCAACACATTGTTGAAAGGCATCTTCGAATGCCATATACTCCTTGCATTGTTGGGTAGAAAAAGAGAATCCTACATCTTCGGCAATTTTCATAATAAGATGCAAAGCCTGACTATTACACTTCTCCAAAGGAGGAGAAATATTTTTCATAGCCCCGATAGATGACAAGAGTGCCCGAAAAACCACATGCCCAACTTGGATTGCCTCAACTAATTCCCATTCTTGATCAAAAAATTTTCCGACTCCGTTGTTATCGACAATGAGATTTCTTGGAGTCATATCAACACAACCACCAGAAACTTTTTCATACATAAGATTGGAACGACCCTGTAACTCGGCAGCAGAGTAAAAGGCCTTGAGCCAAACCTGAAACCATTGTTGTATTTGATCCAAGGTCCAGCCAGGTCTCGTCATAATATCTACGAGACGATCCTGCCAAAGCTGCCCTTGAATAAATGCTTCTTGTTCAAGATGTAACTTCATCATTGAATGTTTATGGGGCACAGCTTCAGGATAGAGTGAAGTTTGGTGAGTCATCGCGACACCAGATTCCGTCCGTGTAAAAAGTACTTTCTTCGCATATTCAGGTCGTCGATTCGTTGCGTAATGCAAGGCAACAGGCCTATCAGGCATTTCAGGAATTTCACAATCAGACGCGACGACCACAAAGGAATTTGCCATTTCCCGAAGAAGCCCATTGCGCATAATTGGGCGCCAGGCTCGCCCTTGGTTAAAGCTCACACTCGAAGGATATTGTGGGTCTTGAGAACAGGCATGACGTACGAGTGGAAACAAATCCATATCTTCACTAGGAAAAGCTCCTTCTTCTGACACCATAAGGCTTGGGAGCTTGTAATCCGGAAAAGGGTACCACCATTGGCTTTCAGTCAATCCGACCTTCCGTGCGCGTTCAGCGAGATCAGTCCGTCCAAAGGTTACGACATTGTTGCCATCATAATGTTCTTCAATCCCAAACATCGGCTCGCCCATGTGGTCTTCAGGAAAACCTGCAAAGTATTTCAAGCCCAATTGATTTTCAATGGCAATGATCAACCTTCCGCCTGGCTTCAAAAATCCCGTGACATATTTCAACATGGCATCAACAGGATCTTTCCCTTCCCCAGGAAAAAACTTTCTGGCATATTCTAAAACTCCAATGAGCGTGACAACATCAAATTGGGGAACCTGCTGAAATTCATGAATCGCCTCAGCCATAACAGTCACGTTCGCTTGGTCTCGGCAACGCAGAGCGGCGATAGACGCACGACGAGGACTACCCTCCAGAGCCAGAACATCCGCCCCTATCTCACCAAGATACCGTGTAATGGCACCGCACCCAGCGCCAATTTCAAAAATCTGTTTACCCTGCAACTGGGCTTCAAATGGTCGTAAAAGATTCGAACGTTGGCGGGATAAATGATATTGCGTACCCCAATCACTGCAATGGCTTGCCAACTCACTCGACATCACACTGACATCGCTGGAAGTTTCAACAATGCGTAGTAATCGTTGCTCAATTTCTTCCCCATCAGAATACGCAATGCCCGGATACTCCGAGCGCCTCCACACCTTCGTATTCGCGTCACAACGATAGTCTTTTAAGATGGCTTTAGGAGGGGTAGAAGAAGGTGCCTGGCCCATGAGGTGCTCCAGGTCAATAAGTCCATCAAAATCTGGATTCGTGAGTTTCAGAAAATCCAACTGCTGCTGAGCCTGATCTGACTGTCCAGCTCGATAGGCCACGCTGGCCAAGGCAAACCTCATATCAAGATTTCCAGGATTTCGTTCAAGATAGTGCGATAAAGTTTTCGCTAAATCTTCCCACCGTTCAAGGACTGTTCCGGCCTGGAGTAATCCATTGATCACTTCGATATCATCGGGGCAAGACGGTAAAATCTTGTCGTATACTCGCCATGATTCATCAGCATTCCCCATGCCCAAATAAGCTAGGCCTAGACCTTTCTCCGCCTTCAGATGATCAAAACCGAATTCAACAGCCAGACGGAACGATTCAGATGCGGGCACATATTCTGTAAGTTGTAGAAATAAAACTCCTTGCAAAAAATGACCGTTTCCATGCGTAGGATGCGAAGCGAGTAGAGCCTGAAGATGTTCTTTTGCGTCGGAAAAGTTTTGCTGTTTTAAAGCAGAGGAGACTAAATAGCTACGTGCATCAGCATCATCATCCAACTCCAATATCTGACTCCAAAAATCGCTTTCATATTCATGAAATTCGTTTGTATGGCAAATGAATGCCGCCCACCTGAGAGCTTCTATATCTTTAGGCCATTGAGAGACATGAGAAAGGAGGCGCCGTAATTCAGTTTCGCATTCGGAAGAAGATACGCAGTCTTTCGTATATCGTTTTTGAAGCATGACACTCTGCACGCGTTCTAATTTATGCCATTGTAACTTCTCTTTCTCATCAACAAAGGGAGTAAATGACACTCGTGAAATTCCATCTTCCACATAACATCTATGTTTATATCCTTCAGAAACATAATACATATCTTCATCTGAAGTAACTTTCGTTTCCCACCGTTCCCTCAATCTTCGATGATCTTTTTCCTCAATGTCTTTCTTAATTCGACCGGGAGTGTGTTGTTCAAGGTGAAACAACATGCTTTTGGGCTGGTAAACAACTCTTTCCCCACCATCTCGGATTTTCAAACAGAAATCAACATCTTCACATCCATGAATAAATCCTTCATCAAAACCCCCAACAGCATCAAAAGACCCTCTCCTCACAAGCATGCATGCAGCTGTCACCACTTGGAATTCTCTACGGAAATTGACAGCAGGAAGATTGTCTACCGCCCCACTAAATATATGATTCGGCATGAAATCTTTCCGACTAATAACCAGACCTGCATGTTGAATCGTCTTATCTGGGAAAAGCAATTTACTCCCGACAACGGCAACATCTGCATTCCGTTCAACCTCTTCAAGCAACGGGCTCAACCATCCTTCTTGCGGAATGGTGTCATTATGTAAGAACACCACATATTTCCCTTTAGCGGCTTTAGTACCTTGATTGCAGGCTTTGGCAAACCCCAGATTAGAATCATTCCTGATAATTTGAATGTCGCCCTCTAAGGATGAGAGGAATGGCGTAGTGCCGTCGGTTGAAGCATTATCAACAACAATAACTTCATAGGAACATCCATCGGTCACGTTGGCTAAGTGGGTCAAGCACTGACGGGTAAGATCTAACTGATTAAAAACTGGAATAATGATCGAACAATCGTAGGGTCCCTTTCCGCCTTCATTCCTCAGTTGAGATTCAGGTACAGAAACACGAGGAATATGTTCAGATTCAGGCGTGCCTCTTTCTTGAATAGGTTCTCCAAGCCACGCTTCTTGATAGCGAGAAGCCCATTGATCAAACATCCGATGGGACAAGACCCACTGCTTGAGTGTTTCCCCCTGTGATTCTGAAGCATCAGGGTTATTAATGTGATCACGAATGGCCCGAGCCCACGAATCAGGATCATTGGAAACTCGAGTCACTGGAGCAGTTTGATAGGGAAAGATATCGGTCGCCACAACGGGGTAGCCCAGAATGCCATATTGCAGAACTCTCAAATCACTTTTTGCTTCATTGAATTCATTCACGGCGAGAGGTGCCAGCGCCAAATCTAAGTTCAAACTCGCTAACTTTGCAGGAAAGTCCTGCAAAGGAACCATTGAATGCGTCTCGGCTTCAAACCGAATTCCTCCTCGAACGTCGGGGATTTCACCCAAAAAGACCCACTCAACTTCTTGCCCCAATATTTTGATCAATGGATGCAAAATGGCCACATCTGCACGATGCACACCAGCTTGCCCTACCCAACCGACACGAGGACGATGTCCTGTGCGTCGATGAGGCCTCAATTCTTTCCAATCCTCTGAAAACATACAATTCGGAAGGAGGGTCGCCTTGATGTGTAGAGCGGCCAATGCCTCTCGAAGAGGTTCAGTGGAGACAGTCACACAATCGGCATGTGACATAACCCGGAAAAAACATTCTAACATTGGACGCGTCATGACTTGATAATTTTGATTATCCTCTGGAATTTTCCATAATAAATCATCAAAATCATGAATAATCCTTGTTCCTTGTGATTTCGCCTCTTGCAATCTTGGCTCAATTAAATTAGCTATTCTCTGAACGACAAGGCTCTCGTTTGGTCCAGCAGGAAGTTCAACTTCCCCCTTCCAAATATTTCCTTCAACCAACGTCTGCCCAGTCAGCTCTTTCTTCTCGAGTAATGAGATCATCGGATAAAACAGCCGAATTCCACCACAAAATGAGTCATTCGCGATGACCGAGACTCGACGCCTCGATTGCTGTACATGTTGACAATCTTCGTCTGAATTCAATGTAACAGAATACGGCAAGGGCTCTATTACCTCGTGATTAAAAGTCTCCACAAACGGTGATGTACAGTGCAGAGATTTCCGTCCTTGTTGATAGAGTTTGAAATTTTCCTTCGCCCTCCCCTCCATGTTGACTCGTCGTTGAGCATCTTTAAATTGTCGGTACTCCGTATGTTGATGCTCTTCCATCCCATCTTCGGCAACGGAAGTTCTCGGATCGATAGAGGCCGCTCTACCAGCTGGAAGGTGTACTCCAATTTCTTCATCCTCCATATAGGCCTGCTTCAGCCCAGCCACCGATAGTCGAAGTCCATAATCGGCATCTTCTTCACCATATAACCCATATTCCTCACACCAAAACCCTAATTTTTGCTGGGTTCGCTTAGGAATCAATACACATGCACCACCGAGATTCCCTTTTTTTAGCCGAACACGTTGTTCATTGATTGTTTGAATTGAGTAACTGCTGGGTTCAAAATTGTAGGCAAGCATGGCTAAGCCTGGAATGGCATCCATGACCTCAACCATGCGCTCTAGCCACTGGAATTTTTGGAGCACAATATCGTTGTCGAACTTCATGTAATATTCTGCTTCAGGCTCTCGGCTCCATGCTAGATTAGAAGCCTTCGCCACTCCCACATTCGCTTTTAACAATATGAGGTTCGTGATGATTCCTTCATGCTTCAATGCTTGCAAATATTCAACCGTACCATCAGTGCTTCCGTTATCTACGACTGTGATGACATGCGGATAACAAGTAAATTCTAAAATGGAAGCAATTGCTGGCTTAGTAAACTCAAGACGATTGAAAGTCACCATACAGATATTGACGTATTTGGTTTCATTCATAGGCTTTAAGTAATGCATTCCCCTAGAATAATTTCTTGCTGGTGGAGGAAAGGTTCCTTCATAGAGTTTTTGCACTTCTCTGGTTTGTTGGTGATTTCGTGAGGCATTTGAATTCACGATCCCTTTAGGGTTATCAAAATATAACCCTAGATATGCAGGTACATGCTTCATGGGATAACGGGTAGCAATTCGGCACCAAAATTCATAATCTGTGGCTGACTCCAAGACCTCATCAAAATATCCAATTTCTTCGTGTAAAGACTTTCTCCACATGGCCTGAGGACCCATATGGCAACCAGACAACATAATTTCCGGACAAAACTCTGGTCTAATTTTGTGTCCACTTCGAATGTGCCTCTCGAATGTTTGATTTTCACAATTGGTGACGAAATTATCCGCATACACCAGGCCTACGTCATGATTTGCTTCAAGTTCGCTAGAAAGCACTTCTAACGAATTATGACGACGTCGATCATCTGCAGGGCCCAACGTGATGTATGTTCCGGAAGCTATTCGAATACCAAAATTACATGCGGCTGCCACATTAACCCTATAACTGGTCCGGACATACAAAATATTATCAAAACGTTTCTGAAACTCCCTGATCACTTTAATTTCGTCTGTCGTTGAACCCGTTTCTACAATCACAATCTCAATTCTTTTTGCCATCGTTTGTGCTTCAAGATCTTCAAGCAACCCCTGTATAAATTTTTCGCCATTGTAAAGCGCAACAATGACGGAGACTAATGGTCGCTCAGATTTTCTTAGGGAATGATTCTCAATGTTCATAGGAAACCTCACACCTATTAGGATTTGCTCTGCCCTTCACCTGAAAAGAGCGTGAGCTATCCAACCAGAAATGAAATCATCTGAGGAAAGGTCAAACTGGACACACACTCTCCGATTACTTTCAACACGCAGTTGCGACAGTGCATGCTCCATCGTTTTCATGTATTTTTGACTCATGGGTCTCCCGATACCATTTGAGAGTTTTTCGTAAACCCATCTCAAGACTCGTCAGAGGATTGAAATTGAAAAGAGTTTTGGCTTTACTCACATCAACCAATCGAATCGGAATCATCGAGGGTTTTGTTGGGTTCACCACAACCTTTGCATTGGAGAAGCCATCCACATCTAAAAGCGTATCTAATACATCACGCACACGGCATCCTTCACCAAAACCAATATTCACTGGGTTAAACGTCTCTATGTTGGCCATGGCGAGCATCACAGCATTGATAAAGTCATCGACATAGATTAAATCCCTCACGTCTTCTCCTGTTCCCCAGACTTCCAGAGGATCCTGCCGTTCAACAACCTTCCGAATAAGTGCGGCCGTGACATGCGATCGATTAAAATCAAATTTATCATATGGTCCATACACATTAGAGGGGCGAATCACGACTGTAGCCATTGGATCTTTTATCTTTTCTGAATATATCCGGCACAACACCTCGGCATATCGCTTCATCCAACCAACACTGAAATATGCTTCATAGGGATCTCCCTCAAACATCTCCTCCTCTGCCACCGGACGATCTCCACTTGGAGGATAGGCCGCACTCGAACTAATAAAGAGAAACTTTTTGATTTTCGCTTGATAGGAGGCTTCCAACATCTGCGTGTTCATGACCACATTGGGAGTCACATGTGCTAAAGGTTGAGTGGCCATGACTGCCGCACCTGAAGTATTGGCTGCGCACATGAAGACATAATCCATACCTTCAACTACCTGACGACAATCTGCCATCAGAGTCAGATCAGTTTTCACATAGTCAATAATTGGATGTTCAAATTGAGGAGCTCGACCATGTAACGTTCCCCGAACATGTCCACCCTCTGCGACTAATCGTTTGACGATATTTGTTCCAAGAAATCCTCCCGCACCAGTGACGAGAACGTTCGCTCCTTTAAACATGCTTTACTCCTTCATCCCGTTTAGACACAATCGGGTTTTTGACTGGCCACCAAATTTCTAGAGTCGGATCATTCCACGATAGAGTAAATTGCCCCTCACGGTTATAGTAGGTCGTTTGCTTATAATGAAATATAGCCTGGTCGGATAACACTAGATGCCCGTTTCCAAATTTAGGGGGAATCAACACTTGCTGCCGATTTTGATCCGAAAGTGTAAAAGATTCCCACTGCTGATATTGAGGAGAGCTTGGATCCCAATTGACTACGACGAGATAAAACTTTCCCCATAAACATGACACTAACTTCCAGGTTTCTTGGTCTCCATGAATTCCCCGCAAGACATGTTTCTCCGACACCGAGATGTCGTCCTGAACAAAATGTTCCTCAATCCCCATCTCCTGGTACAAATCTTCGTTATACGTTTCGACATATGTCCCACGAAAATCCTCAAAAATGGTGGGCGGAGTCACCACCCTCACACCATCTAATCGACTGGAATTAATCTGGGATCTAGGCTGTGGCGAAATAGTTTTGCCGTTTAAGGTATTCATCAGAATTCTCCAAATACCAATTCCATGTTTGTTGTAAACCCTCCTCCAACCTGACTTGAGGATCGTAGCCCAACATTTCTTTGGCCAAAGAAATATCCATCACCCGCCGGGGAAATCCACTAGGCTTTGTGCTATCGAATTCAGCTCGAAATGAGATAACTGTCTGAAGTATTTCAACCATTTCTTTTATGCTATACCCAGTTCCGCTTCCTAAGTTGACATATCGTCCACCAGTACCGTGGTACAGAGCTAAAATGATTCCATTAGCCACATCCGCACTATAGGCAAAGTCTCGTATAGCCGTGCCATTTCCCCAAATCACCACAGGATCTTCCTTCGAAAAAATTCTACGCATGAGAGTGGGAATCACCATGGCATTGGCGGGATCAAAATTATCCCCTGGCCCATACACATTACAGGGACGTACAACCGCATAATGTTTCAGGTCGTACTGGATTTGGTACGCTCGAATTTGCAATTCAGCCATCCGCTTAGCCCATCCGGGAAACATATCCATCGGTGCGCCTTCATCTTCGCCCTCATGTTCCTTAAAAACTTCAGCACTAGGATAGGCTCCGATAGAAGAAGTATAGACGACTCGCTCAACCTTATTGATCCGGCAAGCCTCTAAGATATTAGTATTCATCATCAACAGTGGAACAAAAAAACTTGCTGGCTTGGATTTGGTCACCTCAATGGAGCCTTTAATTCCAGCTACATGAAAGACACAATCCATATCCTTCACAATACGTTGGCAAAATTCAAAGTTACACAAGTCTCCCTGTAGATACTCCACGCCTTCTTCAATCTGAATTTCATCAAGGGATACACTCCGAACAGACGCACCAGCTTCGACCAACGTCCGCACTATTTGTCGCCCAATCAACCCGCTTCCCCCGGTTACCACTACATTCTTCCCATGAAAGAACCGTAATATGGATTCTGAAATCATCCCTTTAGATTTTTGGTTAGCGATTATTATAGCCACGTTTCCATTCCTTGTTTTGAAATATATTGCTATTCGATCACCACATATGACACTCGGGAAGCAAAAGGAAACCGTTGAATTCTCAAATGATTCAGGCCAAAGACTTCCATGAGGGCAAGCGTTTCTCCAGGAGAATCAGGATCATTCAGTTCATCAAATCCCAAGACCGTTCCTTTGGTCATTCTAGGACGGAGGAGCTCAAGACATTTAACGGTCGGTTCATACAAATCCAAATCAAAATACGCCATTGCTACGATAGTTTCTGGACATCGACTCAAATACTTCGGCAACTCATCCACAACATCACCTTCACACAATTCATTTTTTTTGATATGAGCCAATGGATTGAGTGATTCATGTACATCTAACAACTGTTGAAGCGTTTCTTTATATTGAGGGGCAACGGCCAATTGTCCATTCACCATCATGCTTGATTGCCCATCTTTTTCATGAATTGAAGGAAAACCTGTAAACGTGTCAAAACCCACAATTTTTCGATGTCGATTGAAAGGTTCATAAATACCGCGCAAGGCTGAAAACAACCCAAGATTTTGCCCCCAGCGCACCCCAAACTCCATGATGACACCTTGAACAGAGATCATCTGACGATATAGAAAATCCATAAATAACAGACGAGACAAATTTTTTGATTCAAGAAAAAGCCCGAGATTTGGCAACAATTGTTCAGGAGGAATCAGAGTCTGGGAAAGTAAAGTGCCCATTTGTCGACGCGCCATCTGCTCACTTGAATCCGCATATGACTTAATATCTAATTGTTCTGCATTCACCATCTAACGTTCCTCCTACAGGGGCTTCCAAATCACTACCGAATATCCATCATGATACAGAGAACCAAACGTTCTAATTGTTCCCAAAATTTGAAGGTGGCCTTCCTTTTCAAGAGCTTGCAAAGTGCCAAGCATTCCTCGCAAATATTTTCTTTTCTCAAGATATTTTGCCGCTACATAATCAAATAGATCTGACTGATCATAGAGCTCATACAAGGTTTCCACATGCACACATACTTGAGGACGTTGCGCGAGGATATAGTTCAAAAAAGCATGATACTGATTCCCTAACTGCTCCATGGCCCCAACGGTAAACACTCCGCTTTGAGGATTGAGAGCAAAGGATGCATCTGGATCTAGCATGTCAAATTCTCGACCTACAATATTAAACCCATGGTATTCTTTCATAAGTCGAAGAATGACTTGTGAGGCTTGAGACCAATCCAAGCCATACAACGGACGGTCTGGAAACAAAACAGCCGCATCGATCAAATTGTGCCCAGTTCCACAACCAAATTCGTAAATATGGTCGATAGAATGAAACCATTTCTTAAACATCCATTGACGCAACACTTTGACAAAATTTGATTCAAATTGATCGCAGTAAGGGCGAACATATTCCCCACGCAATCTAATGATTTCCTGCAGCCGGACAAATTTTGGAGCCAAAGCAGCCAAATCATACCCAGTGCTTCGAAATTGACTGAGGTTTTCCCCCCACCCATCTTCCCAACGTTGTTTCCGATGTTTCCCGGCGACTTCTAGATCCTGATGGAGTGTATTCAACACCCGCAGAAAAACTTCTTCACGAAAAGGACCCTTTAGAATGTCATATCGAAAATCTAGACTTTCTATCAATTTCTGACATTCATGAAAGAATGTCCCCGAGGGCTCTCCAAAAAGATCTTCAAAGTCTTCTTGAGTCAGCTCTGCTGGTTGCTCACAGGTTTGCAAAATATTTGAGGTGCCGACCATCATCTCATCTGCCAATTTCATGAATAATCCTCAATCAACGCTGGTAGAGGTTTATCGAACCCATGGGCAATCACCCAAGCCCAATATCGAATTCGACCTTCTAATAATTCAAATTTCTCACGAGAGGATCCTGCAGGTCGCAGCCGAACTGGCTTCAGAAAATCACCATTTTCAATTTGTTTCGCCAAATCCTGTGGGCTGGGGACACACTTCATAGCATTCTCCATAGCTTCCCCAAGCGTTCGATAGACTGAACGCCCTGAATCATCTGCAACTTGGATTGAACTCGGAGGAACATCAAGAAGATGGCCCCTACATTTTTGCTCAAGACATCTAATATCCTCTTCCTCTATATCAAAATTCAGACTTTCGGCATTTTCTTTCACTCGTTGGATGTTTGTCGTATTTGGGATCACCACAACGGGTTGTTGCTTGGTCAACCAACGTAAAACAATCTGCGCAGGCGTTTTTTGATATTTGCTCGCAATTCCCTGAAGAATGGCCCACTGTTTTTGATTCGCAACAATTCGTCCCCGATGAAGAGGACTATAGGCAATAATGCTGATATCTGATTTTTGAGCCAATGGTAAAAAGTCTCGCTCAATACTCCGATCGAATAAATTATATTCGACTTGAACTGAGGCCAGGAGCTTCGGGGAAAGCTGTTGTTGAATATATTGCGTTTCTTTGATTGAAAAGTTACAAAGTCCCACATACCGGACCAACCCCTCTTGCACCATTTTTTCAAGACCTCGTAACGTTTCCAAAATAGGGATTTGAGGATTTGGCCAATGGATTTGGAGAAGATCAATCCGATCTGTCTTCAGTCGACAGAGACTCATCTTCATTGAATCTTCGATGCCCTGAATGGATAAATTCTCAGGGGAGACCTTTGTCGCCAACACAACTCTATCGCGGATTCCCTTCAATGCTTTGCCGAGGACTATTTCAGACTCCCCGTCACCGTATACAGGTGCGGTATCAATAAAGTTCATCCCCATATCAATTCCAGCCCGAATCGTAGATTCAAGTTGCCTATAGACCTCCCGTGTGCTCAGGGAATGATGAATTCCACAACCCTGACCGATCGCGGAAATTTCTATGTCGGTTTGGCCTAAGGTTTTGAAAAGCATTTTTAACTTATGGTTAAAACTGAATATTCCAATCTTCTAAAACATCAACGGATAGATTACTTGCTGGGCACTGCCTGCTTTCTCTTTGAACCTCCACCAACAGTAAGTTCTTCATTCGATTTCGTATTCCGTTCAATTGATGTGCTCTCCTCAGCCATTTATCGTAATGTTGAGCTTCTGCTTCCATACGCTCTTTACACATCCAAATTTCATAATTGATTTGCGCAAGCACGATAATCGTTCGAACGTTCCGCCCAGATAATTTAATCTGAGACAGCTCCGCCCACTCATCAATATCATGTTCTAAGTCAGCAATTTCAGATCTGATTGACGTTCTCATGGACGCATGAAACGCCTCCTTCAATTGATCGACTGACAATCGATCGATCAAATCTCCCAATCCTGGAACAAATCGAGGGCTTAGCAGTCCTTTAGTTTTTACCTTTTTATTCTTAGGCGCTGAGAAGGTTTTTGCGTTCATGAGCCAGTTCCTGGTTTTTCATATACCAAGCGATGGTTTGTTGAATTCCTTCGCGGAGAGACGTTTTAGGGCACCATCCAATGGAATCTTCTGCCCGTTGTATTGACAACAACCGGATCGGGTCACCCGATGGCTTTGAGGGATCCCACTCAATCGAAGTGCGGACATTGCTTTTAGCAACAATGACTTCAGCTAAGTCTTTGATAGTCGTAGCGATACCACTTCCTAAATTAATCGGAAAACAAGGCGGTGCTTTTTCCAAAGCCAACAACAATCCATCGACAACATCCTGCACAAAAATAAAATCTCGGATGACTGATCCGTCGCCCCAAATGCAAACAGGCCGCTCTCCATCCAACGTTCTACGAATAAGAGCAGGAATCACTTGCGCAGTGGCTGGGTTAAAATCATCAAATGGTCCATACACATTGGAAGGCCGAACGACTCGCACAGCATCCCAATTGTATTCATGTAGGTACGTTTCGGCTTCAATTTCTCCAACGCGTTTTGCAATCCCCGCATAGCGATCATTTTGCTTGGGAAGACCATTCCAAAGATTATCCTCCTCATGAAAATCTGAAGGTGGATACGCACAAATACTGCTAACAAAGAGATACCGAGATATACCTCCACGATACGCTGCCTCTAACAAATTTGATTGATAGCGAAGCATCGGCACAAAGTAACTTGCCGCTCTTTTTACTCCAATACCAACTGATCCTTTAATCCCAACCAAATTGAATACATACTCTTGCCCTTCCATTGCCCTTTCACATGTACTATATTGAGTTAAATCTCCCCGAAAAAACTTGATAGACGATCCCAGCAATCCTTTTGCGTACTCTTCCTGCTCAAGAGAAACTACTGTAACCTGAGCCTCGAATTTCAGTAATGCTTGAATGAGAGGGATACCAATCATTCCGGTCCCACCAGCGACTAGAACTTTTTTCCCATGATAGAAGGAGAGTTTTTTGTTCAGCATAAATAAGAAGTATCCAATAGAGCGGACATGAATCAAACCGTCATGGGAAAGAGAGCCATTTGCCTAAGCTCATTCTTTAAGTTTTCTTTATCAAGACCATACTTGGCATGAGCCCAGCTTCGACTGGCTGCTCCAAACATGGTTTCATCACTCAAGGATATGCCCTTAAAGGGAATACGTATTCCCTGCTCGCTTAGTAAGCGCCCGACCAAGTTCCCTATTCCACCAAAACGACCATGTTCTTCCACCGTCACAATGGCCTGGGCTCCGTGACATGCCTCTAACAGTAGAGATTCATTACAAGGATTCAAACGATAAAGATCAATAATTGTCAGCTCAATTCCCTCACGGAGTAACTCTGTGGCGACCTCACGTACGCGATGAAGCATGATGCCATTCGTTACCACACAAAGGGACTCCCCCTCTTGAACCGTGCTATTGCCTAAGCTGAAATCATGAATCTCTGCAGTATAGATAGGCTCATAGGGGTCCTTATCAATTCTGATATAGGCTGGCGTTCTCTCCCTATAGGCTCGTGCAACAATCGCCTTGGTCGCCACACCATCTGCAGGAATATAAATTGTCATCTCAGGCAGTGTTTGAAGAAGGGCGCAATCATGAGTTGAGTGATGAGTCGGCCCATCTATCCCATATGACAACCCCGACCCCATTCCTAGGATAACCACTGGAACATTTAGCGCACATACGTCCAATTTCAACTGTTCGTAGCATCGTGATGTGATATGTGAAGCGATACCATAGGCAAAGACCATACTTCCGGAAAGAGCCAACCCTGCTGCGACACTCATCATGTTTTGCTCACTGATCCCCACGTTTAAAACTTGCTTGGGAAATGATTCCTGAATTTGGCTTAAACCCATTGCCCCCATGTCATTGGTCAAGACCATGACTCGAGGATCTTGAGCTACGACCTCTAAGACACCGTCAAAAACCGCATCACGAAAATCACGCATCATGAACCATCTCCATCGATTCGACTAAGCCTGAATGGATGTTAGGTTCCGTCAGCTGTCGAAGAGCGTCTTTCACTTCATCTCCCTTGGGAAGTCGATGATGCCAATCAACAGAACTTTCCATAAATGAAACACCTTTTCCTTTTACTGTCTCCGCTAGCACAAGAAGAGGTTTTGTGGAGGTTCGATGTCCGATACTGGAAAAGACCCGGTTTAACTCTTCAAATGAATGCCCATCAATACTAACCACATCCCAACCAAAGGCTTCCCACCTATTCTCTAATGGTTCTAAGGTAAGGTTTTTCTCTGTAAAACTAGTCGCACCTAACTGATTACGATCAATAACCGCTACAAGGTTATCGAGACGGTGGTGGCTCGCAAACATGGCCGCTTCCCATACGGATCCTTCCTGGCATTCACCATCCCCCATAACCGTTACGACATTCCATGATTGAGAATTGAGTTTTGCTCCCAACGCTAAGCCAGCACTAACCCCTAAGCCATGCCCAAGAGAACCTGAAATGACTTCCACGCCTGGAATATTTGTATCGGGATGCCCCGCTAGCACATTGCCTGGTTGGCAGAAGGAATCCAATGCCTCCTTTGGGATAAAACCTAAGTCCGCCAGAATCGCGTATAGGGTCAAACAGCCATGCCCCTTACTCAGGATAAAGCGGTCCCGACCTTCCCATTTTGGTTCAGAAGGCCGAAAGGAAAGATGCCCCCCATAAAACAAAGCCACTCCAATTTCCACCCAGGAAAAGGCCGGAGGAACATGTCCTTTTCCAGCTTTCAAAGCAGCATTGAGAATATGAAGTCTTAACTCTGAAGATTTTTGTGAAAGAGCCTGAATGTCCATGTTATGCCACGAGCCGTGAGCCGAGTTTCCATTCAACTAGACAGAAAAGGGAAAGGGCAGGAATCTGCGTAACCCCCCCAGCGATCACTAAGTCTTTAAACTCTCCGAGCGAGAGCAACAGCACATCGGGGTGTTGTTCTTTTGGATGACGCGGAACTACAACAGAATGTTCGGCTAAAAATAAAAAATCTCTCGCACTGTATCTATTCATCATGATGTGTCCGTTACCCACTAAACGAAGCGTACCGGCCCGATACCCAGTCTCTTCTAGTAATTCACGTTCCGCCGCTTGCTCCGGAGTTTCTCCTCCTTCTATGCTTCCAGCAGGGATTTCAAGAGTCGTCGCTCGAATGGCATGACGAAATTGCCGTACTAGGATAATTTCACCATCGCTCGTTAAAGCCAAAACCAAAACACTATTGAGACTTTCAATACGATAAAAAGGCCCTGGGTCTAAATCAGAAGGGTTCTCCCACTTTTCCTCATGGACATGAAACCACGGGCATTCAAAAACTTCTTTGGCTTCAGACACTCGTGGATGACTTGAATTCTCAATTGATGCCACACTACTCATCTAGGCTCGATTTCCTACAAGGGTTTTTTCCTTAGCCCGCCCATTGGCTTTGAGACTTGGAAGATCTCGTTCTCCCAATTTCTGATACGGCCCTTCTATGCCAGAGGGTTCCGCTCCGTTTAACATTTGATCAGGACCATCGTAATAAATAATGCTACTTCCCGATTGAGTAAACGCAAACGGCACACAGATATATGGAGTCATTGCCCAAAGGAATTGGGCCTGCATAGGGATGGGAACATAAAACAACATAAAACCACTGCCACCGGCCCCAGAAAGTTTTCCACCGATGGCTCCATTGTCCAGAGCTTGCTGATAGATTTCATCAATCGTAGCATTGGAAATTTCATTGGAAAGACTACGTTTCAGCATCCAACTTTTATGCAGCAAGCGTCCAAATTCATCCAGAGAACCTTCACCAGATAAAATACTCAGACCTTTATCAACCATACCCCTCATTTCTGAGAGTTCCGCTGATCGCATCGGAAAATTTTTCGTCACATTTTTAGAAATTTCTGAACCAAATCGGCCCGTTCCTGTATAGAGCAAGATCAGACTCTGTTCAAGTTCCGCCACTCGACCCGAGGACAACGTAACTGGTTCGACCTGTATCTGCCCGTCTCTTAAAAATCGTATACAATTAAATCCTCCGAACGCGGCAGCAATTTGATCCTGTGAACCCACAGTTTCCTTTAAAATGTCTTGTTCCAATGTCATGGCCTGACGCGCCAGCTCCATTTTCCCCAACATCCCTCCCTTCATCCCTGTGAGCGCTTTGACCAGCCCCACCGAAAATGAAGAACTGGATCCAATGCCACTTCTTGCAGGCAAATCACCTTGATGCTGAATTTCTACACCCTGCGAATCATCAAAACCTAAAAATCGTAATCCTTCGCGAACAGCCGGATGCAGAATTTCAGATATACTTGAGACCGTTTCAATGTGCGACCACACAATGCGGTGTTTAATATTGAAAAAAGGAGGCAGGTGGCGACAACTCAAATAGCAATACTTATCGATAGTGACAGAAAGAACAGCTCCTTCTTCTCTGAGGTACCATTCCGGAAAATCTGTCCCCCCTCCAAAAAAAGACAACCGATAAGGAGTCCGAGAAATAATCATGCGGCTAACACCATTTTTTTGGCTTTATCACGTTGATAGTCAAGCAAATGACGAAGTGTATCTTCGAAGGAGATTTCAGGGACCCATCCCGTTGCATCATGAAATTTTCTCGTATCCGGAACCTGTAACGTAACATCGGATGGACGGAGAAGTGCCGGATCTACTACATGCTCAATGGGACAACGAGCCATCTTCTTTAACTCTTCAAGCATGTCCCCGCAGGTCATCGTACGATTGCCGCCGATGTTATACACCTCCCCAGGCTCGCATTTTTCTAGCAACATCCAATAGGCTCGAACCGCATCTCGTACATCTGCAAATGTACGAATACTGTTCAGATTACCGATCCGAATCGGATTGGCTCGAAGGCCGGTTTCTACTTCCACAATCTGTTTGGCATAGGCGCTTTCCGCAAAAACGTCACCCCGGCGTGGACCGGTATGGGTAAACATTCGTGTGCGGTAGGTTTTGATCCCATAAGAAAGAAAATATTGAAACGCGATCATGTCTTCGCCGACCTTGGAGACGGCATACGGACTTGCAGGACGAAATGGATTGGATTCTTTAATGGGGACTTCATCTTCTAAGACTTGTCCATACACTTCAGACGAGCTACAGACATGTATCTTGGTGTCAATTCCCGTTAGACGAATAGCATCCAGCAAATTGGTTGTGCCAATGATATTCGTGTGCAACGTATCCGCAGGCGCATCGAAACTTGTGGTGACAAACGATTGGGCCGCTAAATGAAAAATTCGCTCAGGTTGTACTTTTCGAAGAAGCGCCACCAGTGAATGAAGATCTCGTAGTTCCGCATAATGTAAATGGATTCGATCCTGAAGATGGCTAATATGATTTAAAGGACTACGCCACCGCAGCATTCCATGAACTTCCACATGAGGTTGGTGAGACAAAACATATTCGGTTAGGTGACTCCCCACCATTCCTGTGATACCCGTGATTAAAATTTTCATGAATCGTGTCCCTTCATTCGCATCAGGGTTCCTCTGCTGTTCTTAAAATGGCCCTTTAAACCGTTTATACACATCCGCCATCGATTGTGTGTCTGGCAATTGAATTCCATGTTCTTCGTTTCCATGAACAAGTGTGGCAATCGCATTGGCGAATTGGCGTAGGTCAGGATAAAACATATCTTCCAGCGACTTGGCCGTAGGACAGGGCGCCGGTTGCATTGCCAATGACACCACAGGTTTCCTTAAGCAACCAGGGTTTCGTTCAGCCACCACGCGACAGACTTCCGCACACACGCCATATTCACGCCAACTCGTATCCGCCACCACTAATCGTCCAGTTTTTTCGACACTCTGCATCATCAAATTCCAGTCGGGATTCGATACGCAATGTAAATCAATAACTTCACATTGAATACCCGCCACCTTGGCTAAATGGTCAGCGACTCTCATAGCTTCCAACACCATGATTGAGGTGGCGACAATGGTGATATCGTTACCTTGCCGAACCACATACGACCCAAAAGGATCTCGTTTCTGCTTCGTCAATAGAGGATCAATCTGAAAATTCAAGTCATACATAAGTCGATGCTCAAACGAAATGACAGGTCCGCGATACTCAGCGATCACGCTCGGGTACGTGTCTAGAATCGTTTGTGAACTCGAAGGCATTACGACTTTTAAACCTGGAATATGCGCAAAAAGTGATTGAAGACTTTGGGAATGCTGAGCGCCTTGCCCCCAGCTGCGTCCAACAATCATCCGAATCAACATAGGAACTTCGAATCGGCCACCAAACATGTATTTATATTTGGCCGCTAAATTAATTATTTGATTCATCGCCAATAACGAAAAATCTGCCCTGATATGCGTCTGGATCGGATACAAGCCATTTAATGCTGCACCAATAGCTACCCCCGTCATCCCTTCTTCAGCCAGTGGCGTATCCATCACACGATCAAGACCGAATTCTTGAGCCAACCCTATGGTGGAGCCAAATATGCCCTTATGATCATCAACACCCTGCCCAATAATAATCACAGAATCGTGAAGACGAAGTGCTTCGTGCATTGTCCGATGCAACGCATCACGGTAACTGATCACCTGTACTTCTGTGTCTGCCCCATTACTGACCACATCGTCATCACAGTTCACAGGTAAGGTCATCGCGGTATTACACGACATCACAGAGTAACTCCTCGATCGAAGGAAAAGGGCTACGTTCTGCAAAATCAATCGCTGCATCGATTTCTTTCAGAATCATAGGCCGAAATGTTTCCACTAATTTAGGAAATTGTTCGAGTGGGTCATGTTGCTTCCATTCCTGAAATTCTTCGATATTCCGATACCCACAAGAGAAGTCTTCTCCTGGCCCCACATGTTCTTTGTACCGACAGGTCTGAATCTCAACAAAGGCCGGGGCTTGATCCGTCCGCACGTGATCAATAATTTCTGACATGACCCCCGCGACCTTGACGAAATCATATCCTTCAGTAATGTGGTGAACCGGAAGCCCATATGATTGAGCATGCCCTGAAATTTCAAAGCTTTGTCTCGCCTTTTGATACGAATGCACCGCGAGGCCATTGTTTTCACATAAAAAAACCACAGGCAAACGATGAAGGGCTGCAAAATTTAGTGATTCATGATAGACGCCCTCTTCTGTCGCTCCATCTCCAAACACTCCCACGATTACTTGTTTTTTGTTCAACCGTTTTGCGGCAAGCGCCGCACCTACGGCATGGGGAATTGTGCTCGCGACAACCGCCGACGCACCCATGAGGCCTACTTCAGGGGCAGCTAAATGCATTGATCCCGCTTTACCCCTGGCACATCCCGTGATTTTGCCATAGAGTTCTGCAAACATTTCATTGAGGTTTCCGCCCTTAGCCAAATAAAACGCATGGCTTCGGTAGGTACAAAAGACAAGGTCCTGGTTTGTTAATGGTTCACATGCGCCAACCGCCACGGCCTCTTGACCAATCGATAAATGAACCGGACTTTGAATCGCGTCGGAGGGATACAATTCAATGATTCGTTCTTCTACAAGCCGAATACGTAAGGCTTGAAAAAATAACCGTTCAAATATTTCGGGCGAATTCATGTTCATTTTCCCTAGCTGAAAATCCTATGGGCAGGCCAATGATTGAGAATTACATTCCGCAAAATAACTTTGAGCTTCCGACAATGATTCAGGCGTTCCAATATCAAACAGCTCCCCGTGTTGAGGAAAACCATGCAGCCCCCTACCAACCCATGCTGGGAGAATCTCCCGCTCAAGAGAAACCACTTTCATTTCGGATATCGATTCAAATATTTTCTGTTCCAATATATACACCCCTCCATTGACCCATTCTGGTTTTCCTGTTGATTCCTTTTCAGAGAATCTTTTTACCTCTCCTTGAGCATCCAATTCCACTAACCCGAATGCGGCACTACAAGATTTCTTTGTTAAAGTCACACTCAATTTACTCTGTCGGGAGACATGAAATTCTGTAAATTTCTCTAAGTCCACGTCCACATACGAATCACCATTAAAGACAAGAACCGGAAAAGTCAGTAATTTTGATAACGCTTGTCTCAATGCTCCAGCCGTTCCTAATGGCGTCATTTCGTGTGAGTAGAGCAACTGACATCCTCGATAATCGTCCTGCAGAACGGTAGAAATGGAATCTCCCAAAAATCCAGTGCATATAACAGCTCGTTTAATTCCTGCGTTTACTATTTGATCCAGCACATAGGTAAGAAAGGGTCGCCCGGCAACATTTGCCATCACTTTTGACCGATCTTGTACAACCGATCGCAAACGCATACCTAGCCCACCAGCTAGAATGACGGCAGTGATCCCCACTGGCGTCCCAAATTGCCTATTATTCGTACAAAACAAAGTATTTGGATTCATTTCCAGATCTCTTCTCCCTCATTCCGAAACGACAAGGGATGCTAAGAAACGTCATATAAAAGCCAACATTGGAATAGAACTACAAGATTTGTGCCATGCCACAGTGAGCATCGATACAAATTCGTTCAGGTAGAAGAAAGTGTATGTCGGTGGGTTTAAAGGAAGTCGCGCTCTTGAGAATCTAGCCTCACCATGGTGGGCAAAATCTCAATAGAGGAGAAGCAATTGAGAAGGCGAACATGCGCAAATGTCTTAGAATTAATGCCCTATTGAGAAGTAGTGATCCCCGCCGCATGCGGACGGGGAATAAACCCTCAAGTGAGTTACGAAGTCGAAGGCGGCTTGAGGTCTTTTGGGGGAAGCTTTAGGCTTTTAGGAAGGGCTTGGATTTGTGAGGGATCGATGGAAAGCGCATTTAAGTTTTCTTTACGAACCGCTTCGTAGAGTTCTTCACGGAGGACTCGCATCGTGGAGGGACATTCAATGCCAAGGCGCACTTGCCCACCTTTAATTTGGACTAAGACAATTCGAATGTCTTCGCCGAGACGGATCGCTTCATCTTTTTTTCTGGTTAGTATGAGCATGATGCCTTCCTTGGCTAGTACCTGAGTATGGTTAGCGCGTCATCAATGAAACGTTCCTGATTAGACCGATGCGGTTTCCTTCACCGGAAGCACCTCTGCCTGAGCAGATTCGGCTTCTGGCAGTAAAGGAAAATGCAAGGGAATGGACTCATGTAAGATCAATTGTTTGCCTTTTCGAGTACGTAAATTCACAACGAGCGGCGCACGAAGATTCGCTGTCGCGCGGTCAGGTTCTCCCGAGGGAATAGTCACCACGGCCATAATGAGCACAGGGTCCGTTGGCCTGATCTCTAATTCTGCGATCGCTTCATCAGAAGCTTCTACTGGGAATTCAGGATCGAGGCAATGCACATCAATAATGATTAGAGCTAAATCCGGTTCTTTGATGGCTTGAAACCATTGATAGTGGCAATCCTCTGCCACATCTAACACCACAAATTGTTGAACAGCTGGGAAGCCAACAAGCCCCGTGGGAAAGGTCAGGAAAGTATCTTCCGACACATCAATCTGACCAAATCGACTCGTTTGAATAGTCACCATATGTTGTACCCCTCCCAACTTTGAAGATTCACACGTACCATCGCCTTACGCAAGGCTTCCAATTAGACTCGGTTCCGCCGGTATGTTGCTTTTCAGCGCAGCGTCACACACTTGCCCTAATTCATCAAGGTCATAAGGTTTTTGAATAAACCCAACCACCCCCTGATTTAACAGTTCTTGCACTGCATGATTCCGGTCATACCCTGTACACAGAAGAATTTTACTTTCTGGGCGAATTCGGCGTAGTTCAGCGAAACACTCGGATCCACTCATATCCGGCATCACCATATCCAATAACACTAAATCCACATGATTGAGAGCATCTTGGCAAAACGCCAACGCCTCCCGACCGCTTAATCGAATCGTCGTGTCGTACCCCAAAAACTCAAGAATAGCTTGCGCGGCTTCAGCCACCGCATGCTCATCATCAATAATTAACACATGGCCTGTTCCCTCAGAACGTTTCACAGCAGGTACTGATTTGGCCTGAGGCTCCTCGCACAGAACGGATGGCAGATACACACGCATCGTTGTACCCACACCGGGTGTGCTCGTGACGCCTATATACCCATGATGGTTTTTCACAATGCCATACACCATCGCCAAGCCCATACCCGTCCCCCGCCCGAGTTCCTTTGTCGTAAAAAACGGTTCAAAGATTTGTGACTGAACGTCTTCAGGCATACCATCACCAGTATCGGTCACACTCACAACGACATAGTCACCAGCGGCCAAACCAGGAACTTGGGAGGCCTGCGTGGAGGAAACCATCTCATTACTTGTCTGAAAAATCAGTTTGCCTTTGTCAGACATGGCATCTGACGCATTCACCGCCAAATTCATCAAGACTTGATAGAGTTGGTTAGGATCCCCCACCACCCAAGGCTCATCAGCCTGAAGGTCCTCTTGCAAAGTAATTGTTTTATCAACCGTCCGGCCCAACAATCCCGTCACCTCTTCGATCACCCCATGTAGATCCACGGGCACATGATGATGTTTGCCCTGACGAGCAAAACCTAAGAGTTGCGACGTCATCTCCTTGCCGCGATGAACGGCTTTTTCAATCACATCTCCAGCCTTCCACGCTGGGTTCGCTTCATCATTTTGGACTTTTAACAACCCCGCATGTGCCAGAATGGCCGTCAGAATGTTATTCATGTCATGCGCGACACCAGACGCTAAACGGCCGACTGCTTCCATTTTTTGAACTTGACGCAACTGTTGCTCTAACGTGGCATTCTCTTGTGCCATATGCTGTCGTGCTGTTATGTCTCTCGCGACAAGCAAGGTTTGACGTTGTCCTTGAAATCGAACAGTTCGTTCCATTAATTCAACGGGAAGCTCCGTGCCATCTTTTCGCCGCAAGGTCGCTTCACTCCATTGTGGCGTTATTTTGTTCAATTCAACTTGGCCCGCACGCACTGATTCAGTCAGGATAGATGATTGAATGCCTACGATCGGAGTCGCAAGCAAATCTGCAAACACGTACCCTAATTGCTGAGCCCCACTCGTGTTGATATGCCGAATGAGTCGCTGGTCGTCATAAATCACCAAGATATCTGGAAGCATTTCAAATAACTCTTGAAATTGCGCTTCCGATTCTTTTAAGTCGCTCGTTCGCACTTCGAGAAGATGTTCAACATGCGTAAATGCTCGTTCACGACACCATTTTTCACTCAGCGTCATCAACGTCTCTGGCTCGCAACCCTTGGGCAGATAGACATCAGACTCATTGATAAACGAAGAGGGGCTACGCGCATCGCACGTACGACTCATGACAAGTGCTCTGGCTTGCGGATATTTACGCTTGCGCCATGCCAGAAGATCGTGCGTGGTCACGTCCGATACAGGATCATCAATGATGATCATATCGGGGGCTGGCAAGGAAGATTCTGACAGCATATCCATGCCGCTGTGCCATCCGTACACTTCCCACCCCCTGTTCTCAAAGACCGAACGCGTTCGTGTGATCTCAGAACTCTCCGATGACACCATCCATGCCTGAAAGGCTTTTGGTGGCACAGGTTCTTCCAGAAGTTGCCGGACTTCTTGTCGAATACGTGCAGGTTCTGCGGGTAACGGCAGAAAAGCCGAAGCACCTAAGTCTGACAACACATCTTCAGCATCCATTCCTGAATACGTCGCGGAGACAACGAGAATGGGCGGCACAGATTGCCCTTGCACAGCCTGCATATGGAGCAATTCACAAAAGCGCCATCCATTGATACCTGGCATATGAAGATCCAAGATAATAGCATCAGGGACATGTCCGTCTTGAAGCCATTGCCACGCTGATTCAGAGGCAGTAAAACGAACAACGTGTTCGTGGTCTTGCTCTAGCAAACTTCCCAACAGATGAAGCTGCACCGGATCGTCGTTAATGACTAGCAAGGTGGACATATTTATGATTCACCTGAAATCGGAGAAACAAAGATTGGGGAAAATGAGTCTTCAGCGTCTTGATCAAATTGCACATGTTGCACAGCATTTCGCCCACTATGCTTCACCCCATACAACGCACGATCAGCCGATTGAATCAATCGTTCAAGTGGAATAGAATCTGGATCAGTCCAAGTCGTCACTCCCTGACTGAGCGTGACAGTTAAATCAACATGGTGGAGCCGAAAAGGCTCGGAGCCGACAGCTGTTCGAATGCGTTCAGCTAACCCGATAGCTTGGGAGTCATCGCTATTGGGTAAGACAATCAAAAACTCTTCCCCACCATAACGACCAATGGCATCATATGACCGCAAACAGTTCCGCATCCGTCGAGCCACTTCAACAAGCACATGATCACCAGCCACATGCCCATACGTATCATTCACATGTTTAAACGAATCGAGATCAGCCAAGATGAGGCTTAATGGTTGATGCTCGCGTTGAGCTCGATTGATTTCACTCAACAGTGCATCCAAGATCGCACCATGGTTGAGAACTTGAGTTAAAGGATCTTGCATCGCTTGAATACGCAACGTTTCCCGAGCCGAAATTAACTCGTTTTGCAAATCGACAATACGTTTCCCTGCACGCAACCTCGCTTCCAACTCGCCAAGATGAAATGGCTTAGTGAGATAGTCATCCGCTCCTGCATCTAAACCTGCAATGAGATCTTCCGGATTGTTTCTCCCCGTCAACAACACAATGTAGACATACGGACAATCTTTTTTTGAACGAATTTTTTGACAAAGGTCTGGCCCATTGATTCCCGGCATCATCCAATCCAGAATGGCCACATTAGGCACCATTCCTCCTTCAAGAATTTTCCATGCAGATTCTCCATCCGTACACGAAATGACTTCATGGCCCCATTGACGCAAACGGTAAACCACCATATGCAAGGTTAACGGATCATCATCGACAACAAGAATTTTCATCAGTGCCTATCTTCCCTTTATTCTGCCTTCAACAGAAACGTTTATGTCGTCCTGCCCTGCGTACCTGCCAATCCGTCAGGCATGCCTTTGCTCAATTATCGAATAAAATTCAATAAACTCGACTGAAACTGGCGATTCAGTGTGGCTAATGATGCTTCCAATGTGCCTTGGAGAGACGCCAAGTCCGAAGCGACCTTTGCAAAGTCAGCATCCTCAAAATCTGAACGCAGTCCTTGAGTATTCACGGTCAATAAGTCCAAGCTATCCTTGATGGTCGCCAAGCGATTGCCATTGGCACCGATCGTGGCGCGTGCATTATTCACTTGCGACAAAGATTGAGTGAATTGTCCAATGGCCGTATCAATGCCATCCACATCATTGGTGACAAGCGCTTGATGAAAGTCTTGCAAATTCTCAAAGAGATTGGTTGAAGGACCAGAAAATACTTCGCTGCCCGTAATATTGGCTTGAACGGTCTGCCCATCTCCAATTTCTACGGCAAGGACCCCGCCATCCCCTTGATAGGCATAGCCCACACGAACATTAAATTGATCGCCAGTTGCCGGAGGACCGCCACCATCGGTAATGGTCACATCAAGTCCATCAAATGAAAATGCTACCCCAGAGGCATAAGTATTCCCGGTCGACACAGTTTGACTAGTCGTCAAATTCACAATATCGAATTGCGTGGGAGACGTGAATTGAACTTGGTACCCATCAGGTTGTAGCGCACTCGCAGTCGTGACTGAGGTCGCAATCGTCGCACCCCCAGTGTTGGCAGTTCCGACTGATCCCGTGGCCGTTCCCAATACATAGGGTTCCGTTTGTGTTTCATTACCCGCAAAGACAAATCGTCCGTTGAGTTGGGTGTTGGCAATTCCCGTCAGGCCTAAAATAAGTTGTTGCACTTCCTTTGCGATATTACGCCTCTCCACTGCCGTATTTGTGTCGTTTCGAGCACTCACCGCTAATTCACCTGCCCTTTGAAAGGTGTTACCAGCTTGCTCCAACACCTTGTCTGATAAATCTAATCGTCCAACGCCCTCATTCACGGTTTGTAAACGACGCTCAGTCGTGCGTAAGATGTTGCGAAATTGACTAATTCGTTCTGCCGCAGCCGGATCATCCGATGGACGATTTACCTTTTTCTGAGATGAAACTTGCTCGCTTGCTGTCGCTATTCCACTCCGAAGATTTCCGATAGCCGTCAGGAGGGCATCGACTTGTTGACGTTCTGTCACCCGCATCTCATGATTCCCCTATTCGCCTCGTGTCGCGACCGACATCTCTCATAGACGTTTCCCTTATCGACCCATAGCCAAGAGAGTTTGCATTAAATCATCTGCCACGGTGATCAATCGGGCGGACGCTTCAAAGGAGCGTTGAAAGCTCAATAAATTTGTCAGTTCTTCGTCCAAGGACACGCCGGACACGCTTTCGCGAAGACCCTGTATTTGCCCAAATTCAAGCGTCGTCGAATTCAAGAGCAATTCGGCCTCACGAGTGACACTGCCTACATTGCCAGCTGTAATCGTCTGATAATCATTCAGCGTCAAATTATCAAGCGTTGTTTGTCGGCTGGTATGCAGATTTACCAACGCCAGCGCATTGACGTTGTTTCCAGGAGCGCCAAGCGCCGTCGACGATGCCGCGATTTTGTCAACATCTGTTACGGCAAGACCAAATCGCTGAGCTGCCCCCTGGTGTGCATCCACAGAATAGACATCGTCTGTCGCAGCCGTTCCGGTTAGGACCACATCAAGCCCATCAAAGTTAATGGCGGCACCGGACGTATAGGTTCCCGTGGTGACCGTTGTTCCACTCGTCGTATCCACAACGGAATAGGCTGATGCACTCGAAAACTGCACTTCATAATTTTGAAACGTCAGTAAGGTAGGGTCGGTAATCGCCACAGACGTCCCCACAGCTGTGCCACTATTCGTATCGCTTGGGACAGGAGCCGACGGTGCGATGCTTGAGAAAAATGAATTACTCGTCGTACCATCTAGCGCATAGCCCACTTGATGTTGTTGATTGAACTCATTGATGAGCGTGGCGGCCAATCGATCCACACGATCTTGAAAACCTGTCACCTCAACATCTCGGACTTGGAGCAAGCCCCCAATTTTTCCGCCTTGAAGTTTCGAAGATATCGCGAAAGCACTTCCGTTGCTCCGAACAAAAGCGACATCACTCATGGGCGGATTATCAGCATCGGGTACGGTCGATAACGCATTCGCATGATTCCCCGCCACAAGCAGCTGTCCACCCACATTGATACCAACCCCATCGCGAAGTTGGACTTGTTCAATATCAACTAACTCGGCGGCTTCGTTGATTAACACGGCCCGTTGATCACGCAAATCCAGCGCGTCTCGACCACTCGATTCGGCTCTAAAAATATCATCATTCAAAGAGGCGATGCGGACCGCCAACCCATTCACCGTTTCCACATGTCGAAGAAGCTCTTGGTTCGCATTCAATCGTATCTGATTGAAGGCCTCTGCCTGTTTGACAAATTCAGCACTCAGCGTTTGTCCTTTGGCGAGCAACACCGTTCGTTGAATGGGGCTTTCTGGATTCGTCGTCACATCGCGTAGGGCATTAAAAAATTCAGTGACACTATGAGACAACCCTGAATTGTCGGTTTCAGTCACAACCCCGTCAGCTTGGACCAATAAGGTATGTTTACTCGTGATAAATCCAAGATCTTCATGCTCTGCAGTCAATTGGTTTTCAAGAAAGGTATCAATCGTCCGCCGAATCTGCCCAACCTGGACACCACTCCCAATGACGCCTTCTGCCGGTCGGGCATTTTCCAGCACCACCTGTTGGCGCGAAAACCCTTTGGTATTGATATTGGCAATGTTATGAGCGGTCGTGGCGAGACCTTGTTGATGGGCCTGCACGCCAGATCGTGCGACATTAAAGATATGACTAACGCCTGCCATACCGCTCCTATCCGTGGAGACTCACTGAACTGGGCGCCGTAGAAAACTGCAACGCCCCAGAACCTTGATAAACCGGACCAGTGCCTAGGCCCGTATAAATGAGATTAATCGCTTCCCGAACGACACATTGCATGCGACGAATAAGGATTTCGTTCTTGCGACCTTGTGCTTGTATTTTCTGTGTCAATCCAATTAATGCGTGAAAAATCGTACTGGCCTTCATGGCCTGAGGATGGCGCAGTTGCTTCAACCACGCATCTACCTGCCCACGATGTTCAGGACCCGCAAGCTGACGCATGACAACGCTGACTTGCTCTTCATATCGACACATCTCGGCTAACGATTGCTCCTTCTTGTCCGCCATATCGTCCACCCCCTGCCGATCCATGGCACTGAGCAAACGCTCTTCGTCACAGAGAAAGGACAAAAACTGTTCGAAGGCGGCGTGCATTTCCCCTAGCAGCAACAACAAGTGATCCCATGGTGCTTGAGCACGATTCAGCACAGCATTCATCTCCTCTTTACATCATGAAGGTTACGAACCCAAATCGCTCAGCAGTGTCTCTCGGACAATCGCATTAGCCAATTGATCGGCTGTAGCCAATTCCCCTCCCTGAGCTAACACCTGTTGGACGCGTTGAATTTTGTCGATTCGAAGATCCGGCAGTTCCCCCGCACGTGCCGTATGCGTGCGAATGTCCTGCGCCAAACGGGAAAGATCCACAGCATCGTGCCCCCCTTGGGGAACCCTTTGAGGCTGGCGAACATCCTTCTCATGACTGGATTTTGATTGGATCTGAAAGAACAGTCTTCCCAGTTCTCCACTGGGATCAAGGCCCGGAATTGTCATGGCATCATGCCTCCTTCTCTCTACTTATCGGAAGCAATACCATAAAACTTTACTGAACCTCTTAAGATTTCACAGAAATTGAAGGATTAGAAGGCGAACGAGCAAGATCTTCATTGCGAGACACCGCTGCCAATACATAGTCCGAAAGCCCTAAACTCCCAGACTGCGCCGCTCGTTTGCCAATTTCTTGATCATAAAATGATTGAAACATGTCGCCCATCTTATTAGCCGTCAATTCTCCTTGCGGGACAGTCTCTCGCATCACCTTCAACAGATAGGACACAAAATATGATTCGAATTCCTGACTGGCCTTAAGCATATCCCCTCGTTGAGCCAATTGTTCAACCTGCTTAATCTTCGTTCCGGCTTGTGTCCCAGACACCTGCGACGTATCCAGTAGTCCAGTTGCATCAGACATTCAGTCTCTCCTACAGTCACGGGACCATCTTTCGTTAGGCGTTAGGCGTGAAAAGTGAATGCGCCAAAAGAGAAAGTAAATATTTCCACCTCTCACTCACTTCACGTCTCACGTCTTCTTCGCCTCGCGCCTGTTATTAAATAAGTTCTAATTCAGCTTGTAGTGCACCAGCAGCTTTGGCCGCGGTCAGAACGGCGACCAAGTCGCGCGGAGTCACGCCAACGGAATTCAACGCCTTCACCAGATCTCCAAGCGTGACTGACCCATCCACTTGAATGACTCGACCTTCCTCTTCCTCAATCTCAGTTTCCACATCTGGGGTCACAACGGTACTCCCGCCTGTACTCGCTCCTCTCCCAAGGGCGAGTGGAGCATTGGGCTGAGAAACATTAAAGTCTGTTTGAATCCTGATGGTCAGGTTTCCATGAGAAATAGCCATACTGGCCAATCGAACATGTTCACCCATGACAATAGTGCCAGTGCGTTCATTCACCACAACTTTGGCACTCACATCCACACGCACATTCAATTTTTCCACCGCCGCGATCATTTGAACAATTTTCCCTTGATATTTCACCGGAACGGCGACTTGCACTTGCCCTGAACTCACTGCAGAAGCGAGGTCATCCCCCAAATGCCCATTGATGACTTCTGAGACACGCAAGGCAGTCGTAAAATCTGCTTGGTGCATCGTCAATGAAAATGTATTCCAGGCGTTCATATCCATCTTTACGGCCTTTTCCACAATGGCTCCACCTGGGACAATGCCTCCTGATTGTTGATTTTTCACCGTCGTGGTTCCACCTCCGCCACCTAAAAACCCCGAAGTGGAAATAGGACCTTGAGCCACAGCATAGATCTGTTGATTCGCCGCTTTGAGGGGGGTCAGCAACAGCGTTCCTCCTTTTAAGCTCTTGGCATTGGCCAAGGAAGACACTTGAACGTCTAATTTCATCCCAGGTCTCGCGAAGGGTGGCAGCTTTGCCGTCACCATTACCGACGCCGTATTCTTTGTCAGTAATTGATTAGGATCAACTTTCAAATTCACGCCCATAGTATTCAACATCGAAATAATGGCTTGTGCCGTAAACTGACCACCAACCACTGAATCACCAGTTCGGTCCAATCCGACAATCAACCCATACCCAATGAGTTGGTTATCTCGAACGCCTTCAATCGAGGCAATATCTTTAATCCGAGCAGCCTCAGAAAGGGAAGGACTTCCCAGCCCCAGACCTAAAGGAGTGCCCCACAAAACCATCAGTGCCACAACCACCAACCAGCAAGATGAGTTCATCCATTGAATTCTACGACCAATCACACATATCTCCTCATTCGAAAAACGTATGAACTAAGAAGTGAGAAATAAAAGAAAAGAACTCGACTCTTTTCCCATCTTTCTCCTTACGCCTTACGCCTCACGCTTCACGTCTTTTTACGTCTTCCCTAAAATGGCGTGATCCAATTGAATACTCGAACAGCCCACCCTGGCGTTTGAACGTCATCCACCGCACCTAAGCCCGTGTAGGAGATGTCGGCATTCGCTACAGCAGATGACAAGACGGTATTTTGTGTATCTAAATCAATTCGACGGACAATACCCTTAATCATCATAGTTTGCGTTTCACTATTCACCTTCACTTGTCGCTTTCCTTTAATACGCAAATCTCCATTCGGAAAGACTTCCACAACTTGCGCGGCAATCGTCCCGGTCAAGCTATCCTCCCTGCTGGTTGAGCCATCTCCCTCAAACTCATTGCTCGAAGAAACCTCAGCATTAAACAGGTTGCGAAAATCCCCAAATAAGTCGGTGAGGTCAAAAAATCCTCCGCCCGCACTGGCACCAAGACTGGTACTCCGATCCGATTTCGTATTGGCTGACTTGGATCCACTATGTTGTTCCACGATTTGAACGATGACAATATCTCCAATGCGACTCGCCCGCCGATCTTCGAACATAAAGGCTCGACCATTGTCAGGCTCCCACAACGACCCCATATACATCGATTCGGGCTCGATGATCATGTGTGTTTCCGTTTCAACTGTCGGTGGCTTGTGAATTTCCGCACAACCGACAAATCCCAAAAAACTCACACAGACAAAGAGCCAACACGGTCCATGATGATATGTGTTTCTCAAAATCCCACCTCCACTCGGCCAGCACTCACAACGGTACCCATTACTTTACGACCCGAACTCTTATTCTCAACAAGAATTGTCTCACCTGACTTACCTGTGGCTTTTGCTAAGCCAATGGCTTGAACCAACAGACCGCCTTGCCGCACTTCAATCATAACGCGATCACCTTTACGCACGACTGGAGGATCATCGACCATCGCTTTTGAAATGGGTTGTCGTGGAGGCAGAGATCGAAGCACTTGTTTCCCCAGCACTTCATCCTGATGAAGAATGAAATCATGCGTGAGTGAAGGCATGGCCACCCTCATAATCGTCACATCGTCTTTCGAAAAGACTTCATTTCGTTTCATCCATCGTCGAGGCGTAATCACCATGGCCTCTGCCTTAACTTCTCCCACGACATTGATCGTCTTGATAAATTGCCGATTGATGTACAACCCGACTCGAAACGAACGACGTCCTGTCCTGGCACCACCTGATATTTTCTCAAGTTCTAAATGACGTTTCCCTGCTTTCGTGGGCAAAGGCTTTTTCGGAAAGACGATCCGGACACTAACGCGATGCCCTGCCCTTCCATATTGGCGATCCAGTTCAGATATAATAACCCGTTCAAATTCTCGAGCATGAATGAATTCCTTCTCTCCACGCCCAGATGAAGATTTGGCGGCCAGAGCGTTGTCCGCCTCCGGCCACCATGATCCACCAACAATGAGCAACCCTATCAAGACCATCATCTTCATCGGTTACCGCCTCAATGAGCCGACAACTTGCATCATGTCATCGCCCGCTTGAATCGCTTTGGAATTCAGTTCATAGGCACGTTGGGCCACAATCATATTCACCATTTCATCCGCAATATTGACGTTGGAGATTTCTAAGAACCCTTGCTGAATTAAACCAAATCCTGAGGAAAAACCTGGTGTACCCTGTTCGGCCGAACCGGAAGCTGCACTCTCGGTAAACAAATTGTTTCCTTGGGCAATCAATCCGGCTGGGTTATTAAATCGGGTTAATTGTATAGTCGTCACTGTTTGGGCTTGAGTCGAACCAGCCGTGAGTGCGGAGACCGTGCCATCTTGGCCGATGCTCAACGTCAACGTCCCAGGAGGAATTGTAATCGTAGGAATCAGTTGATCCCCATCACCAGTCACCATAGCTCCATTAGCATCACTTTTAAAGGATCCTGCTCGAGTATACATGGTCGTCCCATCAGGACGTTGCACTTGAAAAAAACCAGCCCCATCAATGGCCATATCCAATTCATTGAATGTTTGCTTTAAACTTCCTTGAACATATTCTTTAGACACCGTGACTGGCCGAGTCCCAAGTCCCACCTGTATCCCAACTGGGAACACCCCAACATTTGACGAACTAGCTCCCGGCACCCGAGTCTTTTGATACAACAAGTCCGCAAACTCTGCGCGACTTCGCTTAAATCCAGTGGTATTCACATTCGCCAAGTTATTCGCAATCGTATCGATATTAAGTTGTTGGGCAGCCATACCTGTTGAGGCCGTATGCATAGCACGAATCATAAATGGTCCTCTCTATTTCTAATCACAAACAAGTAAGAAGTGAGAAGTAAGAAGTCATGGGCAAGAACAGAAAAGATTCTGCTCATGACTTCCTCATCTTCTCGTCTATTGCATCTCATTTTTCTCATCTCACTTCTCACTCCTTACTTCTCACGTTTTACGTCTTACCCTTGCACACGAGAAGCTTGAATAGCCTGCCCCGCTAGCTCATCCATGGCTTTAATCGCTTTTTGCATTTGCTCATACTCCCGTGTGACTTTAATCAGTTCCACCATATCTAATGCAGGATTGACATTTGATTTTTCCAACATGCCTTGATGCACCGTGGTGTTGAGCGCTGGTGCAGATTTGTTAGGAACAGTCCAATACGAATTGCCGACTTTTGACGTCTCTTCTCCCTCGGGAATTTTCTCAAGTCGCAACGTATCCACACTCACATTATTCACACTGACATTTCCCTGATTATCAATAGTCATTTCTCCTGGTGGCACCTTTATTGGCCCTTTTTTACCCAGTAAAGGATCCCCTTGATGCGTGACTAAATTCCCATCGACATTACGTTGCAGTATTCCCCCACGGAAATAGCGTAGTCCGTCTGGAGTCTTGGCGACCAGGAAACCCTCCCCCTGCAACGCCACATCTAACGGCGCCCCGGAATGAGCCAGTGCGCCTTGAGAGCGATCTGCAGGCAAGCCGCCAATCACGGGAAATAAATCGATTCCCGCAACGGAAGGACCAGAGGTCTGTCCGAGCACCGTGGCAAAAATTGGCTTGTCTTTTTTGAACCCTGTTGTTTGTAAATTCCCAATATTATTGGAAAGGACTTCCAATCGCCGTTCAAGTGCTAGGGCCCCTGCGAGGGGAGGATAAATACCACGATTCATTGCTGCCTCCTTGCTAAGCGTTCATATCCATTTGTGCAACGCGTATGCCAATGAGTTCTTGAATGAAATTTCACGTAATGCATGAACTCATGAACCACGATGTCCTGGAGTTCCCCTACAAATAGGATAAAAATGCACTCTTTTCGTAATATTTCCTAGAAAACGAGCATCTCAAGAAAGAGAAGGAATGCAGGTTTTCTGTAGAATCGCTTGCAGACTACCGGCAGAACTTTCCACCTACGCAGAAACCTGCCTACTCAGAAATGAAGAGGGTCACAGTTCGAGTAACACCTAAGAGGTAAAGCGGACAACGAGAAATACAGATAGACCTGACGCCTTACGCTTCACGCCTACCGTGACTTTCTCGATATTTTTATGGGAGGAACGGATTAAAGGTCGTCGCTTCAGCATCAGTGTCACGCAGCACAATGAGCTCCACACGACGATTTGAAGCTTGCCCTGCTGAAGTCGAATTCGAATGAAGAGGACGAGTCCCAGCAAATCCGGTCGAGGAAAAACGATCGGATCGTAAATTATGATGTTCCGTGAAATACCGTATTAAGGCATTTGCTCGGGCCGTGGACAAATCCCAGTTTGAGGGAAATTGAGTGGTGTGAATGGGCTGATTATCTGTATGTCCTTCCACCGCAATCAAATTCGGAAGGTTACGGACCAACCCTGTAATAAGATCGAGATACTCTTGCATCTCTGGATTAATTGACGATGTACCACTTCTAAATAACGTATCATCCGCAATCTGAATACTGAGACCTCGTTCCGTCGAATTCACTTTCACTCCTTCAGGAACCTTGGCTGCAGCGATCGCATTACCGACATTCAGGAAGGCTTCAGCATTTTTTTTGGCACTTGCAGGATCTTGCACAACTGACGGCTTACTTTTTGTGACCGGCAGATCCAGGATAGAAAGGTCATCATCAGGTTTTGTCTTAGAGAAAGAACCTGAAAGGGAATCACTTAAGATACGATATTTTCCCTCATTGACTGAAGACACGGAATACATCACCACAAAAAAAGCAAACAGGAGGGTGATAAAGTCGGCATAAGAGACCAACCACCGCTCATGGTTCTCCTGTTCTTCGTGTTTTTTCTTCATGAATCAAAATATGATGAAGCGACACAGCAGGCAGGTACTATCTCATTGTCTCCGTACTCGGCAAGAACCCACTTAACTTTTCTTCTATCATCCGAGGATTCTCTCCCTGTGCCACGCACATAAGTCCTTCAACCACCATTAATTTTCCAGCAATCACGTCTTTGGCTTTGATTTTGATTTTACTCCCCATGGGCAGAAAGAGGAGATTGGCCATCCCCACCCCATACACCGTCGCCACAAAGGCCACTGCAATACCACCACCTAACGCGGACGGGTCAGCGAGATTCTCCATCACATGTATTAACCCTAACACGGCCCCAATGATCCCAACGCACGGTGCATAGCCTCCAAACGCTTCGTATACTTTTGCATAGGACGTGTATTCATCTTCAAGTACACTCACTTCGACTTCAAGAATTTCTCGTATTTTAGGGGGTTCTGTGCCATCCACAACTAATTGAACCCCTTTCGCCATAAACGGATCAGCAATATTCTTCATCTGTCCCTCTAAGGCCAAGAGCCCTTGCTTGCGACTGACATTGGATAACTCCACAACTTGGGAAATTACCCCTTTCATATCCACACTCACATTGCCGAACACCATACTTGCGGCCCCTAGCGATTTCATAAAAATGGAGAGCGGAAACTGAAGCATCACGGCACCTAAAGTTCCCCCAAACACAATCAGAAAGGCCGTCCCTTGAATAATGGAACTCAAATGACCACCTTCTAGATGCTGACCTCCAACAATGGCCACAATAGAGATAAGGATACCGGCTATTGATAAAATATCCATACGGTTCGTCTTTGCTTAACTGACAGCCTCAATGCCAAATAACAATTCCAGATCCAACAGAATCAACAAACGTCCGTCCACACGCCCCACACCCTTATGATAGTCAGCGGATCCACCACCACCAGCAGACGTAGGTGGCTCAATATATTCTGCTGGCAACCGCAACACCTCTTCGACGTAGTCCACAATAAAACCCAATATTAATCGCCCCACTTCCACAACCACAATTCGTGTATCCTTGGTAGGCTCTTCCGTGCACAACCCTAAACGGGTACGCAAACTAATGATCGGAATGACCTTGCCACGAAGATTCACCACTCCCTCAACAAAGTGCGGAGCATTGGGGACTGCGGTGATTTCTACGACACGAATAATTTCTTGCACTCCTAGAATGTCAATAGCATACTCCTCAGGGCCTAACTGAAAACTGACGAGTTGTAAGACTTCCCCAGTTCCCTCGTAGACGTCGCCATGAGGTACAGTGTTTGTTATAGCATTCGTCATGACGTACTCCCTTTTTCAGGCTCATCTCTCAACGAGATGTGCTAAATCCTCTAAAAACTCTTGAGTTCGATTGCTAACTACCGATTAGCTTCGCAAGACGAACCCACTGCCTCCACCAAATTCGCCGCTATTTGTACATCCGGCAAAACTGCATCTGCGAGACCTGCCTCAGCCACAGCTCGAGGCATGCCATAGATCAATGAGGTGGCTTCATTTTGCACCAACACTGTTCCACCCTCGTCTTTAATTTTTTGACTGCCCATCAGTCCATCATTGCCCATACCTGTAACCACCAGGCCAACCAGATTTGGCCCAAACTGTTCGGCTGCTGAAATCATGGTGCAGTCGATTGACGGGCGGTAAGGATACTCGCCTGAGTCCGAGACAAACTGAATCCTTGGACAACCATCTCCATCACGAATGATCACAGCATGTTGATCACCCGGAACCACGAAGCCGACTCCAGGTTGTAGCGCAACTCCATCTTCTGCCTCATGAACAGGAAATGCGGCAACAGCATGTAAATTTTCAGCAAACACTTTAGTGAAAAACTTTGGCATATGCTGCACAATTAACACTGCAGCGGGAAATAATGAAGGGAGATCTCGAAGGATGGAGAACAAAAGATTCGGGCCACCGGTCGATGCCCCAATCACCACAAGGGGAAACTCCGTGACCTTCACCGTCTCATCGAGTGTCTTCGGCAGATTGCTTTCTGATCGTTTCGTAAATGCCTCTGATACAGTCCTCGCATCCACTTCAAGGACGACACCAGCCTTTCCTCTCTTCGGTTGAATGCCTGTGTGCGCCATGGGCGGAAAACGATGCCGCGTCTGAAACGCTTCCCGAACTTTGCTCTGCAGTAATCCTTCGAGTACCCGTATCTCAGATGAGGCCTGATTCATTGGTTTGGTAATAAAATTAACAGCTCCACGCTCAAGGGCACGCAATGTCACATCAGCGCCCTCCTCTGTCAAAGCGCTCACCATGATGATAGGAAGCGGGTGCTCAGCCATCATGTAATCGAGGACTTCTAATCCATTCATGTCTGGCATTTCAATGTCTAATGTCATCACATCAGGCTGAAGTCGATGAGCTTGGTTAATCGCATCATGACCATTCATTGCTGTCCCCACGACATCAATATCTGTACATTTCCTTAGCATCATGGAGAGCATATTTCTCATAAAAGTCGAATCATCAACCACAAGGACTCGAATAGGCTGGCCTGTTTGCTCAATGAGGTGCATCAATGTTGATTCATGCTCAATTCGTATCGCACGAATGAGCATTAACCTCACAAAACTTCATGTATTCTTCATCAAATCCACCGATTAGATTCTTGTGACCGGAATCTCCACTCTGATACTGTAAAAACATTATTCGTTTATTGATCTTCATAAAGGAAAATTATTATGGACAGACCAGCCAGTGTCCAAGCAGACCGATTGATGCTTGATGCAAAGAAAGCCATTCTGCAAGAACAGCATCAGCGTTTTCAGAACCTTCAACGCGAAGAACGTTGGGATGACGCATGGAAACAGCTGCATGTCACCTTGACCTGTGCGGCAGATTTGTTAAAGGATTCGGTGGGTTTGCTCGAAAAAACAGTGAATCAACAAAAACAACTTCCACCTTCTTCTTCAACACCGCCTGAAGCTCCGTCGTCTCCTGAAGCTTGAAAGAAGAGAGAAGTGAGATGTATAGAAGCACAAGAAAAGATCGGCTTGTGCTTACTTCTCGCTTCTCCCTTTCCCATTCTTCTCGCTTTTCCCTTCTCACTGCTTACATCCCACGTCTTACTACACTTTAAACGCACGCACCGTTTTCTGTAGATCTCCCGCTAACGAATTGAGCTCATGACACGCTTTCGCTGAATCGGCTATGCCGCTAGACGTTTCGCGAGTCGTCTGTGTCATGGATTCCAAATCACCCGCAATTTGTCGGGATGCACTGGATTGCTCTTCAGCCGCACTGGCAATTTGCTGAATCATGTCTGCGGTCGAATTGATCATCGAATGGATGGTTGAAAGAGTTTCTCCGGTCTTGTTCGCTAATTCAACCCCATGGCCGACCTGATTGGTTCCCTGATCCATTGAAGACACAGCACTTTTGGTATCCTGTTGGATTTGTCGAATCATATCCCCAATTTCCTTCGTGGCTTTTGTTGTGCGCTCCGCGAGCTTCCGCACTTCATCAGCCACCACGGCAAAACCTCGCCCTTGCTCTCCAGCTCGAGCTGCCTCAATCGCAGCATTGAGGGCTAATAAATTTGTTTGATCAGCAATGTCTTCGATGACTCTGACAATTTCTCCGATTTGATCCGATGACCGTCCTAAGGTCGTAATGATATTGGCGGCTTGAACAACGGCTTCTGAAACTTGCTGCATGCCTGACACTGTCTGCGTCATGACTGCTTGCCCGTTACGTGCGGTCTCTGCCGTTTCTTGGGCAATGCGTGCAGCCTCCGTCGAATTACGTGCGACCTCACCAGCGGTCATGGTCATCTCTTCAACAGCCGATGCCGATTGAACCGCACGTGCTTCCTGCCCTTCTGCGGCTCGCGCCACATGGTCAGCCGTTGATGATAATTCAATGGAGGATGTCGCTAATCGATTCGTTGCCTGACTCACCAAAGAAAGCGCACCATGCATTTTCTGAATAAATAAATTTAAGTCACGGGCTAATCCACTAATTTCATCCGAACCACTGCCAACCGGAACGCGCTTCGTTAAATCGCCATCGCCTTCAGCAATATCATGTGAGATGGCCGTTAAGGCATGAAGTGGGTTCAACACAAATAGATGAATCAACCAATACACGGCCAACAGAAAGATTCCAAGGATTGCCATCATCCACAAGCCTGAAAACATCACCGAACTCTGCATAGAAGCCTGGGCTTTCGTCATAGGAATTGCGACAGAGAGCATACCAATCACATCACCCAAGTTTTTCCCTGCATGACAATTGACACAAGCCTGAACCGATGCCCGATCAGCACTCGCTCGAAAAAATGTTGGGACACCATTCACGACTTGAACATCGCTGACACTATCGGCTCCTTCATTGATCAGTTTCATGGCCGAAGCTTCAAAAGCATTCTCAGGAGCATTGGCTGGGTTCATGGGCTGTGCGCTGACCAAGCGAGCTTGATAGACACCTTGAGCAGCAAGTTCTCGACCAATTTCTTGAGTCGCCGTGGCAGGAAAAGGAATAGCAACCGGATCTTGTTCGTGATTACGGGCCACATGCAGCTGCGATCCGAAAGAAGACTTCTTCATCTTTCCGACATAATTTTTTGCGATATAGGCTCGTGTGATTTCAATTTGCGATTGAATCGTTTTGCCTTGTTCATCCAAAGACGATCGCAAACGCCCCTCTTCTTGCTGATAAATACCCCAAAGGCCACAGACGAGTAAGAGCGTTGCCAACATACCTAGTGACAACACAAATTTTGGTCCAATTCGTAAATTTCTCATATGAGCTCCCTGCTAAAAAATATCATCGACACGACGCCAACCGCCTTATACTTTTAATTTAAACCGACTGAGAGAGGCCTGTAAGTCTGCCGCTAATCCGGCAAAATGTTGTGTGGCCGTGGCCACACCCTGAACATGTCCTTCATTTTCTTGGCTCAATTGCGCGACCTGATGAATGCTGGATGACAATTGCCCAGAAACATCTGACTGTTGCTGCGTCGACTCTGCAAAATGCTTAATCATACCCACCACTCGTTGAACACCATCCACAATTTCTGTCAGACGAATACCCGCCTCTCGAGCCAACGCCATTCCAGAATGCGTTTCTTGAGTGCCAGCTTCCATTGACTGGACAGCTTCATTTGTTCCTTTTTGGACCGATTCAATGACTGTCGCGATTTCCTTGGTCGCTTTCCCGGTTCGCTCAGCCAATTTCCGCACTTCGTCTGCCACGACAGCAAAGCCTCGACCTTGGTCTCCAGCCCTCGCAGCCTCAATGGCCGCATTCAAAGCTAAGAGATTCGTCTGCTCTGCAATATCTTCAATGACACCAATAATATCCCCAATCTCTTGAGAGCGTTGTCCTAACGTTTGAATTCGACTCGCAGATTCCTGCATACGACTCGAAACCGATTCCATTCCATTAATGGAAGATGACACGATTTCTCCCCCTCGCACAGCTGATTCATTCACCTCAGTCGCCGTGGAAGCTAACCCCTGTGTGCTTCTAGCCATATCCCCTGCCGTCGAAGCCATTTCCTCAACAGACGCGGCCACCTGCGTGGCTTGATTGACTGAAGATTGACTCACTAGCACTACTTGATGTCCGACAACAGACAACTGATCCGAAGCTTGGGATAATGAATGGGCCACATCCTTAGTTTGCAGAAGCATGCCATTCAATTGGTCCAATAAGTGATTCAACGCGTCTCCCATTTGCCCCAGCTCATCTTGCGTCGTCACCTGAACTCGATGAGTCAGATCCCCTTCTGCGGCTTTGGTTGCGACTTCCCAAAATGGTTTTAGTCGACTAACCACTTTTCTCCCCATGAAGACTCCGATGGGAATGACTATCAGCAAACCAAGAAACATTTCTAGCAGTGTTTTATTCGTAATTTCACCAATTTGTTGGAGGGCTTCTTCCTCTGGAATTTGCACAAGAATGGACCAGTGTAATCCCTGAAACCCTTTGCCATCATTGAGATGACTAAATCCAATGACCTGGATACCCTGCTTACCTGGGTGAAAGGTCCGCGAATTACCAGATTTCCCCTGTACAGCCGATTGCGCGGCGTCTAAACCAAGTTGAGCAAGGTTGGTTTGAAACAACACATTGGCAAGATCATGAACCACGTCTTCATGCTGATGGACAACAGGAGCATATTCTAAGATCGTAAACCCTTGGCCATTTTGTAAGGTCAATTCAGCGCCAGGAAAACCAGAATTTTTCAAACCTTGATAGGCTTCTTGAACGATCTTCTCAACCATGGAATATTTCAAACGTTGAGTCCAATAACCGACCACAACACCACGGTCGTAGAGAGGAACGGACAAACCGATTGTCAAACCAGTCTCGTTGGGGAACATGGCTTTGACATCTCGATCAACGGCCACATCTTCCACAAACACATCTGAACGACTAAGAGAAGAAGAGACGGCCCCGTTGGAACCTCCCTCCCCTCCTTGCTGTTGAAGCGCTTGGAACCACGTTGTTGAACGATAATTTTTTGCGTACAACCCTTCCGTCGCAACCGTTTGGCCATGACTATCTCGGTCATTCACAGCAATCAGTTGCCCTTCACGATCAACCACCTGGATTAAAGAATAGGCCCCGGATGTCTGAACATATTCATTGAGGACTTGCACCAATTCATTCGAGACGTTCCCAGGCTGATACCACAATGTTCGGTCTTGAAAAATACGATTCCGACTCATACTCCGAGCATCATCTGACCGCTCACCGAGAAAGTGTTCGAGGTTCTGGGAGAGACCTTCCGCCACAGTCTGATATTGTACACCTACACCGTCTTCCAAAATTCCGACAGTCTCATAGAGTGAATAGACTTGAACACTCAAAGGTATAAGCGAAAAGAAGACAAGAATCGAAACCATTTTGCTCGTGATACCAATGTTCCTGAAGAAACTCATAGTCATCATGTGTCATGTTTCCATCTACTTGTAGTTGTCCGACCGTGTATCCGACCAAGCAACGAATCTCGTAAATATTTCCCTCTTCGCATCATGTTATCTCCTTTAGCCACGAATCGATGCTAAGTTAACCTGTCCAAGATGTTTAACCAGTTTGTCTCGAAGTTCAGCCGGTTGAAATTTTGTCACATAGTCAGTAACACCCAATGATTTACCTCTCTCAATATTACATTCTCCAGAAAGCGAGGAATGCATCAAGATCGGCAACCCTTGAAGACGGGCATCTTCTCGAATATGTTTCGTGAGAGAGAATCCGTCCATTTCTGGCATTTCAATGTCCGTAATCACTCCAGCCAACAAATCATAGATGGTTTGCCCAGAACCCTCTGCGCCCTCCGCGAGTTGTCGTAAGCGCGTCAAGGCCTCTTTGCCTGTTTGCGTTTCTTCCCACTTCATCCCTAAGCGTTCTAAGGTTTTCATGATTTGTTTTCGAGCCACAACAGAATCGTCGGCAATAAGAACGCGCTTGCCAGCTAGCTCCTTCACCATTTCAATGCCGACCATGATTTCATCATCTGCACGCGGGTGCAATTCCGCTAAGACTTTTTCTACGTCCAGAATAAGCACCATCCGTCCATCCTCTAGCTTCGTGACAGCCGTAACAGCTCCTTGTTTACTTGATTGAACCATCGGCGGTGGAACCTGAATGCGTTCCCAAGACATCCGAATTATTCGATCAACACCTCCCACTAAGAAACCCTGTTTATTGTCGTTATATTCCGCAATGATGAGCTTGGCTCCTTGGATAGCCAGAGAACCCAATCCAATGGCTTGAGCTAAATCGATAAGAGCCACATTTTCGCCACGTAAATTTACAAGTCCTAAAATTCTAGAGTCGGAATCAGGAATCTTTGTCACGGGAGGCATTTGCATCACTTCTCGAATTTTGAACACATTAATGCCATAAATTTCATCCGTACCAAGATGAAACATCAACAGTTCCATTTTATTGGCGCCTGCCAAGCTCGTCCGTTGATCAATCTCTGCCATCAAATTTGCCATTACACGCTCCTCTTATACGTGAGAAGTAGGAAGTGAAAAGTAAGAAGTAAGAAGGGAAAACTTCCTGGATTTTTTCTGTTCTCATCTTTCTTGCATTTCACGTTCAACTTCTCCCTTTGCACTTAGAATTCCATGATCACATTGAAGCGAATGATGCCCCAGGCACATTCTTCACTAAATCAGCCATGTCCAAGATCAAAACAACTTTTCCATCTCCAGTAATCGTTGCTCCTGCGACACCTTGAACATTAGATAAAAAGTCACCTAATGATTTGATCACCACTTCTTCTTGAGCTCGCAAACGATCCACCAGCACTCCAAATCGTTGAGCACCAATAGCCACGACGACCACATAACATTCGTCACTTGTACGCTCATTGGGAACTTGAAAGGTTTGAGCTAAATTCAACAATGGAAGGATCCGTTCTCGAAGATTCAAGACGGCTTGCCCATTCACACTTTTGATGTCGTCTTTTGTCACCTTCACCGCTTCCACCACAGATGCCAGAGGTACAGCAAACGTCGCATTACCCACTTCAACCAACAGCGCCTGGATAATGGCCACTGTTAAGGGAAGTTTAATCGTGACCTGACAGCCGCGACCGGGTTCTGAATCCAATTCTAAGCTGCCATTCATGCGGCTAATATTGGTTCGGACCACATCCATCCCGACACCCCGACCAGACAAATCACTGACCTGATCAGCTGTACTAAACCCTGGCAAGAGAATAAGGTTCATCATATCTCGCGGACCCATATTCGAAATCTCTGACTCAGAGATTAAACCCTTCTCTACTGCACTCTTTGCGATTTTGTCCACTTGTAAGCCACGCCCATCATCTTCAATACGAATGACGATGCTATTGCCTTCATGATAGGCCGCTAACCGCACAGAGCCCTCAGCACTTTTTCCCGTTCGTTTACGTTCCTCAATAGTCTCTAAACCATGATCCATAGAATTCCGCACGAGATGGACTAAAGGATCACTTAATTCGTCTGCCACAGACTTATCAACCTCTGTATCTTCTCCAACAAGCTCTAACTTCACTTGTTTACCCAACTTACTGGATAAATCTCGAACCAACCGAGGAAAACGAGAAAAGACTTTTCGAATTGGAACCATTCGAGTCTTCATCACGGCTAATTGTAAATCAGATGTCACGAGATTAAGTTGCGCAAAGGCAATACCCAACTCACGAACGAGTGGATCTGTCTCATATTGTTCATCAAGTCCATACCCGAGCTTCATCAGTCGATTCCGCCCTAGCACCAGCTCTCCAACAAGGTTCATCACATGATCAAGCCGCTTGGTTTCTACTCGAACCGTCACATCTTCTTCTTTGCCGCCAGATTTTGTTGGTGCTGGGGCAGCGGCCTTGGCCGTGCGTGACGCAACCTCTTGCATTTTATTCAGCACATCAGAAAGAACAGGCGTACTTTCAGGTTCAGCAACGACCTCTGGAACCACAACAGATTCCGCTTGCCCTTCAGCAAGGACCTCTGGAACCACAACTGGTTCGGCTTGCCCTTCAGCAACGCCCTCTGGAACCACAACTGGTTCGGCTTGTGCTTCAGGTTCCTCTGGCTTATTCGTTTCCTCTTCTACTGTTGCAGTTGCCTCAGGTTCCGGTGTGCTTGTTGCGGCTTCAGATGGCCCCTCCGTCATAGCGGTAGGACTGGCAACGGTTGGTTCTGCAGGCATAAGATCTTTGAGATCATCAGCACTGTCCATCGTGAGCGTGAGTTTATTGACTATCAACGTTGTCTCGACATGCGTATCTTCTCCGGTCTCCCGAATATCAGCATGTATCAGCTTGACGGCATCCACCGCTTCAAGAATGATATCGATAATAAATGGTGAAACACTCATCTCCCCTAGTCGCAACTTATTCAATAAGCTTTCACCCTGATGCGCGACTTCAACCAAATTGGTAAAGCCAAGGAATCCCGCTGATCCCTTCATACTATGCATACACCGAAAAATCTCATTCAAGAGATCGGCGTTCGTCGGCTCAGTTTCAAGCTTGACAAAATGTTGGTCAAGCGCTTCTAACATTTCAGAGCTTTCCGCAAGGAAATCTTGAAGTATCTCTTGCATTTCATCGTTCATAGATCACCTTCTTCAACTCGATATTCTGTATGCATCAATCTATTCATCACATTTGAGCCTCTGCTCTCAGGAGCATCCAAATTCAGATAAAATATCATCTACAAGGTCTTGCTCAAGCGCAGTAGTTTGTGACGCATCCAGTTGACGCAGCATTTCGCTCCCTCGACCATCGTCTTGCTTCGCTGTTCCATCGTTCTTATTCTTAATACCAAACACCACAACCAACTTGAGTAATTTATGCTGCACTTCGTTCAGAATCGTCACAAGTTTGGCCACTCGCTGTGCCACGAGATCTTGAAACGATAAGGCCACATGAATATCCGTGAGCCGGCTTTCATCAGCTTCCACCATAGCGATGACACTTTTCACATCTTCGGCATGCTCGCTACCAACTTTTTGCTGTAACTGTTCCAGAGCCGTTTTCATGGCCCCCCGATTTATTTCTATGGCTTCAGTTAAGCTAAGGACCCGATGTGTCCCCTCTTCTGTCAACTTCGCCAAATCGTTCAAGTGTGCTGTAGCCTGTGGCAATTGATCAGACGTCGTGGTGACTGGCGATTCCATATCGCGAACCGTGCTGGTAATCATTGATACGTATTTCGTCAGCTCAGCGAGTTCATTGTTAATGGAATGATCTTCTTCCGGCCTATCTATTTCGTCTGTATCTATTTCGTCCGAATCAATATCACGATCGATCAACATAGTTTTCTCCTTTATTCATCTAATTATTTAGAAATGAATGCTATTCAGATTTACGCTTTAGCTGACTTCAGATTGGCGAAAATTTTCTCTAATTTCCCCTGAAGAGCCTCAGCCGTAAAGGGCTTGACGACATAGTTACTCACACCAGCTTGAACCGCTTCAATGATATTTTCTTTCTGAGCTTCTGCCGTCACCATCAAGAATGGGAGATGTTTCAGATCAGGATCAGCACGCACAGCCCGCAAAAAATCAATGCCTTGCATCACGGGCATATTCCAATCCGACACGACCAAGCCAATGCCAGCATCTGGAGCCTTTAATTTATTCAATCCATCCTGCCCATTTTCTGCTTCGATCATGTCCGAGAAGCCAATTTGCTTTAACACATTTTTCACAATTCTCCGCATCGTCGACATATCATCGACGACTAACACTTTGAGACTGGTATCAATCAAGCTCATACTCAACTCCTTACCACTTGGGGCTTGCTCCCCCTGTAAAATGTCCCATAATAATAATTAACTAGACTGCATAATATTCATGTACGTTCAGCGGCAATCAATACATGCGGTATAGTGAAGTTCGGTCATAATCCACCCATTCTTTAGAGGTCTTTTCAAAAAGTTATCATGACAACATGACTCGGCATTTTCTTCCTAGAGTGCTCGTTAGAGGCAATAACAAAAAACAGCGGGAATCATTGATGATGGCAACTTGCGTAACGAACGATCTCGTTTATTATTTCGGAAAAAATGAAGAGGGCAGGATCATGAGCTAACATGGATATGGCAAAGGCTGAACCCCCATAGGGTAAGAACTTGAACCTCTGGGGATCCTTGCGATTTGAGAATTATTCAGCGGGGAGAGAAAAAGGTGTCATTGAAGGAGAAATCAATGCCCCACACTGAAGCATCCTCGCTTCAATATGTGGGGCGTCGATGAAACACTATTCAGGTTTCACATCATCATCCGGGATGTACAGAAGAATCAGTTCGTGAAGAATAGACGATTAATTCAAACTAAACCGGTCTTGGTTCCCATTGCCGGCAGCCGCTCCAACCATCGCGTCACCTGCACCAGCATTTTGAACCCATGCTTCGATCTCTTCCCTGACAAATCGCCAATGCTTCCCAACTTTATGACCAGGAAGGCGGCGTTCCCGAGCCAATTTGTAAATCGTCGACTTCGGAACTTTTAGGAAGGTCGAAACTTCACTTAACGTCAGTAAATCTTTCATCGTAATACCCTCATTTGAGTTTAGCCAATAATGTTTCAAGTATCGGACTGATATATTGAAAACTTGAGACTTTTTTGAAGATGCTTGGATTTGCTCTCTCTATTTCGGGAAAAACACGGTCGTCAGACTTAATAAAGAACAAGAAATGGCTATCCGACGCATATTTCTTCTCAATTCTTCACTTCTCCCACTCAATACTCGATCACTCACAGCTGACAGCTCACGATAGACTTGAGCAACATCAGGCACCATCGGTTGTCGCCTCAGGATGAAGAGCCTGTCGCAACATCGTCATCATAACCGTCACATCACGTTCCATCACAGTCACCAGATTCTCTAATTGGGCAATGGAACAAGCAGAGATCTCCCCTTCCAACTGTTCAGCCATGACGGCCTGATGCGAGGCATTCAGAGCGAACAATGCTCCTTTGAGCTGATGCACGTGGCGCTGAACGGCGGTACGGTCCCCAGCACTCATCGCTTCGCGCACACATTTCATAATGCTTGGGGCAGTTTCGAGAAAAATCTCAAAAAGTGAGTGCAACAATATTTCGTCACCTTCCATGCTGTCCAAGGCCGCCGAATAATCGTACATTTCCTCTTGATGCTGCTGTCCCCTCAGCTCAGGAATGACTTCCAACGGATCTGTCCTAGCTTCAGTCTGATGCCCTACAACAGGATCGTCAGCTAAAGGAGACTGTAGTTCTGCATCATGAGACTTGGGCTTGACCCATCGCTCAAGAACATTAGCCAAATCCTGTAAATGCACAGGTTTGGCCAAACAATCATCCATCACACTTTCCCAATCAGCGACACTGCGTTCTGAATGTCCGTGAGCTGTCATCCCGACGATTGGCAAATGTCCAAAAAAAGAAGAACCGACTTTCCCTGACTGAGGATTGCTCAAATAAGATGGCTTAAGGCGATTCGCATCTTCTAATGCTCGAATAGCTCGCGCGGTTTCAAAGCCATCCATCCCCGGCAACTCCCAATCCATCATCACCACATCAACATGATACTCTTGAACAAGATTCAAGGCCTGATCTCCGGATTCTGCCACATACACCTGACAGCCCAATTTTTCAAAAAGACCGACAGCAACTTTTCGGTTCACCGCATTATCATCAACAACAAGAATGGAATGTCGATCGTTCTCTTGATCATGACTGTATAAATCATGTCCATTTCTTCCTTTGGCATCTCCTCCCTGAGGTGCTTGAACATCATGCCGTCCCTCTTCTGAGAGAACAATTGTGTCCACAAATCTGTTTGGCTCCCCAAGAACACAGTGATACAATTGTTCACGATGAATGGGCATCGCGATCATGCCGTCAAACAACCCGGAAGACCCTTCACTTTCATTCCGCATCCAAAAATGTTTCAGCCCCCATATTCTCAAGTGAGAGAAATTAGTTGCACGTACGGCTTCGTGCCAGCCTCTCCAAGCATCATCATAAGACGCCCGTCCCAGAATGATCCCTAGCACATCAAGAGGCGAAGTCTGTTTACTCTCTAAGAATACCGCGGCATCACGAACCTCCGCAGCGCGCACAATCCGTGCGCCACAATCTCGTAAATAACGAACAACCACGTCGACAGAAACATCCGTACGTGAGCACACCAGAATATCTTTATTCAAGAATCGCTTCGATTTCACCTGAAGTTCCGTCGCCAACGCCGGACAGTGGAAAGGAATATCACACCAGAAGGTTGAACCTGCACTCTCCTGACTTTCCACACCGACAGTGCCATTCATCAGTTCCGCCAATTGTTTTGAGATCGCTAACCCTAGGCCCGATCCGCCAAATTTTCGACTCATAGAACTATCGGCTTGCGTAAACACCTGAAAGATTCGATGTTGGACAGACTGTGAAATCCCTATCCCCGTATCCTTCACAGCAAATCGCACGATTCCTTCCGATAGTGAATCCTGCCCTTCAGCGTCCATTGATCGATCGACAGAACGCGTGTCCGTACAATCAGGCAACCAGCCGACCTCAACCAAGACCGAACCATGGCTAGTAAATTTGAGGGCATTCGAAATAAAATTTGATAAAATCTGTCGTAAACGATGTGGATCACCCAAAAGATGGTCCGGAATATCTGGAGAGACATAGGCAGCTAAATCTAACCGCTTGTGATAGGCACGCTCCGAAAAGAGATCGACGACTTCTTCTACAAGCGAAAGTGGATGAAAAGCAATTTTCTCCAAAGCCATATGACCTGACTCAATTTTCGATATATCGAGAATGTCATTAATGATGGCCAACAAACCTTCACCAGACTTTCGAATGATGTTGGTACATTCCTGTTGCTCCACATCCAAGGTAGAATTCAACAGCAACTCTGCCATACCAATCACCCCGTTTAAAGGCGTCCGAATTTCATGACTCATGGTAGCCAGGAAGGCCGCCTTTGCACGTGTAGCGGCTTCCGCCTTCATGAGCGCCTGATCTAATTCCACATTCTTCGTTTCCAAAGTCTCGGCAAAGGCTGATAATTCAACAGAAGCCCGCTTTGAATCAGTCACATCGATCCCATACCCGCGCAGTCGATCCAATTCAGGATGAGACGAAAAAGACCACGCATAATGCTTCGCTCCGACTTGCACCTCAATATTGGACTCCAAATGACCTTGAACAAAACAACGGGCTGCTAACTCTGGGAATTGATCAGGCAAGGCCGTCGTAAACCCATCTTCACCAATATGGGCATCTTCCATTAAACACACCATGGCAGGATTGGCGTACAACAGGTGTCCTGCCGCATCAACCTCAATAATAGGAAACGGACTTTCTTCGGGAATAGAGGCCAAGCGGCGATAATCTTCAGCTAACTGCGTCTCCGAGCTCAGGTCACGAAACATCACAAGAAATTGAGTCGCGACGCCATCTTCAACAGCCACCCCTTTCAACTCCACCCAACATCCCGCGCCTTGCCGATAACGCAGACGAACCCGGGGACAACACACAATCTTTTCTTCCTTGAATCGTTCCAATAACAACTGACTCTTCCCAGCGTCATCCTCACGAAGAGCGGTATCGTGAAAGATCTCCTCAAAAGAAACATTGATCGGACAAACCGCTCCCCAGCCCAAAAGACGAGAGCCAGGGACGTTCATGTCGATAAGCTTCCCATCGTCATCAAGGAGACACACCCCAACCATCAGTCCATCCCATAAATATTGTAAGAGAGCAGGTTTATGCCGCATCACGATTGAAAAAAATCTTCAAGATTGAGGGTATATTCAGTTGGCTCCAACACTTTGGCGATACTGATATCATGACCTAAACTGGTATCTTGAGATAAATCGCACGCCTGAGGATCGGCAATAAGCTTCCCATCAGCACCGCGAAAGACTTTCACATGAGGAGAGAGCCTTATTGTTGAATGTTGTTTCACGACAACCGCCTGCGCACCAGTAGAAAGTTGCACGACCGTCCCAACAGGAAAGACACCCAGGATACGGATCATGGCTTCAATATACGCAGTCGCGAATTTGCCTTTCTTTGCTTCTTGATATAGACGTCGAATGGCGATCGCGACAGGTAACGCTCCAGACGGACCACCAACCGTCGTCAATTCATCAAAATAATCGACGATGCCTAAAAGTTGCCCTGAATCCGACAGCAGAGCACCGCCTTGCCCTTCTGGATACCCAGAGCCATCTTGATAGGCATGATGCTCTCTCACCATACGCACAATATCATCAGAAAATTGAGCTTGCCGCTTAATCAACGTCTCACCCATGACCACATGCTTCTGTAGCAACACCGCATCAGATCGGCCCTCCCAGTGGGCCTTAACCACATTCTGAGGTAAGCGCATGTACCCGACATCATGAAGCAAGCCAGCAATCCCTACACGTTCAAGTTGCGCTTCATCCCATCCTAATTGCAGACCCACCAAAATGGCGTATACCGCCGTATCCACGACATGGGTATACAGCGATTTATCACATTGCTTGAGTGCATCGATAAGCAAAATCTCTGCGACAAGGGCAGGTGCCGATAAGGACTTTTGCACCAGGGCCTGTGCCGCTCCACGGAGGGCTGGCTCAGAAATAAGGTGTCCAGTCTTCACACCTTCAAACGCGCCTTCAACTGCGGCAACGGCTGCCTCACGCAACAAGACCACAGCCTCTCGACTCTTCGATTCTTCTGAACATGGAGTTGGATCAGGGGAAGATCCTATATCTGGAGAAAGAACCGTGTGAGAATTCACCTGATGGCCAGAGACAATAGAAATGTCGTCTACTAGAGATGAAGCTTCATCGTCCTTAGATTCAGCCTCTGGAGCAACGTTCACTCCTAGGGCCGTATCAATTTCGACTTCTCGAATACCCGAATGCATGAGTTGTTCGACTTCAGAGGAAGTATTCAGCAGGCGTCGATGCACAAAGAAGGGAGATTTCCACCAGGAGTCGAGCACACGAACCAAGAACATCCCGGGTCGTAATTGGCTGGTAGAAATGCGTTGTAGAGTAGACTGAGAGGCAGAAGTTAAGCCAGATTGACTAGCCATACGACATCACCAGGAAAGAAGTGAAAAGGGAGAAAATAGAAGGAAGAAGAAAAATGAGGAGAAGCGTGCAGCACGAATAATGGAAGAACGACAGATCCATCCTACTGCCTGCTTCGTACTTTTCCCTTCTCACTTCTCACTCACCAGGAGAAACTAGACTGGCGCGCCAGCAGGAACGTTCGCTCCCTTTGGTACTTCCGCTAGGCTCTGATAGATCGGAATCATTTTTCCTATATTGGCCAAATCCAAGACTTGCTTCACATACGTTTGCGGATTCACCAAATAGAATGGCACTTTCTTATTCTTGAGATTTTGATGACAAATCACCAACAGACCTAATGCGGAACTATCCACAAACGTCACCTTTTCCAAATCCAAAACAACCGGCTTCTGTGCTTCAGAGGCCTTATCCACCGCATCCTTAAATGATTTCCTCGCACCGAAATCAAACCGCCCATTCAAGAGGACAACCGTCTGAGTATCATCGCTGTCTTGTGTAATATTCATGCACATCTCCCTTTTGTCGAACCAAGAATCAAAAAATTCGAAGCTATGCTCCGTTCTTCACTATCGGCGTTTCCCTAGCAAGAGTTAAGAGGGTAAACTCGCGAAGCGAGCAAACGCATTTGATCTTAATCCACTCACGCCTTGCGTCTTCCATCTTACGATTTAGGAAGAAGCCCCACGTGAGACTGGAACTCTTCCTCAACCCGATAAGCCTGCGTGCCACTGTTATACAACACCAAATTCTGCAAGTGATTCATACTTTCAGTCCCAATCAGCTCAGTGAATTGTATGGCCAGTTTGTGAGTTTCCATCCGTGTCACCATTCCCTGGGCTTCTATCGTTGGGCCACCTTGTCCACCATCGAGTTGGAGAAACACCAAGCATGGCGTCTGCTCGGGCAGCGTGGTCTCACAACTCAGCAATATGCCATTTAAACTGACATTCTCCAGCTCGCCCTGAATAACCACATTCCCGCCCATACGCAACTCAACATGGATAGACACTTTCACACGCGTAAACTCTCGATTATTTCCCTGTAAGAACATAAGCCACCTTTCTTGCTAAACAGTTAGAAGTGGAAAGCTATTTCATTCGTTAGGCGTGACACGTAAAGCGTGAGGGGAAAGACCAAATGATTGGTTTTTCGCTTCACCCTTCACCTCTGTATTCGCCTGACGCCTCACGTCCTCACCACCTCACGTTGCTATTGCTGCTGCCAGACAGAGACAAATAGCGGTTGATCCTGACAATCAAATACCAACTCACTGACTTTTTCCATGCCTAACACTTGCAAATGTGCATCCGTCGTCTGTTCCACGCTCGGCAAAGAAAGTTGACAAGGTTCAGGGAGTAACGACTTGATATTGCCACCAATAATATTCGTTAATTCATACATTGCATCGAGGGAATCCTGTGCAGTTCCACCGCCAGCTTCCGTCGAGAAAATCACAGCCGCCGCTTCCGCCGCTAACTCATGAGAGCCATGCAACAACACGACTCCAGTCCAGGCTCCAGAAATTTCAACTTTCCCTGTCAAATTGCCTTCCACCGGACCAATCGAGACAGGCAAAGCTCGCGGGTGAATTTCTAACCCCAACATCGACTGCCACGTTGTTTCCGTAATCTCTAAAATTTCCTCTTCAAGAAATTGCATACGAGTTCCTCCTATCCCTTCTTTACGCGGTAACATGATGTGCCGCTCACAGCAACACGTTCGTATTCATTATCAAGATTCAACGTCGTTTCTGAGCCCCCTAAAAACAAATATCCGTCCGGATCCAGTATTTTCCGAACGTTCCCTAAAATCTGTTTTTTGGTATCCATATCAAAATAAATCATGACATTGCGGATAAAAACTAAATCCATTGGTGGAAACGTCAACCATGTCCCAGCCAGATTCATCGGCTTAAAATCAATCCGACTTCGAATATCTTCTTGCACTTGCCAACCCATACCTTTTTTCACAAAATATTTCGTAAGCATCGAAGCAGGAAGACCTCGATTAACTTCCAGTTGACTATATTTGCCTTCACGACATTTAGTCAGCATCTCTTCTGAAATATCCGTGGCAAAATATTGAATCACCCAATCTTTCAATTCCGGAAAATGCTCAAAAATTGTAAACATGACCGAATACGGCTCTTGGCCACTTGAACTCGCGCCACACCACATATTCAAGCGTTTTGACGTACCTTTGCGTGCAATAATTTCAGGAAGAATTTGCTCCCGAAGCACCTCAAATGGAACCAGATCACGGAAAAAGCTGGTTTCATTCGTGGTCATGGCTTCAATCACCTTACTATGCAAAGCACCATACGGTGTGCTCCGCAACTTCTCCACCAACTCTGCTATGGAGGCCAATCCCTCCTTCTTGGCCAATGGCGACAATCGAGATTCCACTAAATAGGCTTTTTCCGGTTCCAAGACAATCGCAGATCGAGTTCTGACCATATCGCGGACATAATCTAAGTCCGGTGAACGTATCTCTTCTTTTTCCACAATTTTCCTTTCTGCTAGGCGGTCACAGGCTGAGCCTGTCCGGCTCGCACTTTTCTGATAATTTCTGTAGCGACATGTGATAACGGCACAACCGACTGAGCGAGCCCAGCCTGAACCACGGCACCAGGCATCCCCCACACCACACTCGTCGCTTCATCTTGCGCCATCACATACCCACCAGCCTCATGAATCACCTCAGCGCCACGCATCCCATCTTGCCCCATTCCCGTAAGCACGATCGCTAGGACTGCATGGCCATACACCTTGGCCACCGATCGAAACATGACATCCACGGCGGGACGACAGGAATTTTCAGGTGGATCTTGATTCATCGCCAATACAATCTTTGTGCCTTGACGTTCCAACACCATATGAAAGTCCCCAGGCGCAATCCAGGCCTGACCTGGTACAAGCACATCTCCCGGTTGGCCTTCATTGATAGGAATTTGTGACTTAGAGGACAAGCGTTCCGCCAGACATTTGGTAAAAACGGGGGGCATATGTTGCACAATCACAATCGGTACAGGTAAATCTTTTGGTAGACTTGGCATCACTTCGGCTAAGGCATTCGGACCGCCTGTCGAAATCCCTATCGCCACGATGTCGACTCGAGTAGAATCTTTCGCAATCCTAGGTCTCAATCCTGTGGATGCCGTTGATTGAGGGATTGAGGAAGTCTTTACTTTTTGACCAGGCACTTCTGGTCTGGCCAGTCTTTTGATTTTTGGAATCAAGTCTTCTCGCACCCGCTGCATGGCCAATGCCGCACTGCCCACGTTCGCGGGTTTCGTAACATAGTCATTGGCTCCACGAGCCAAGGCCTCTAACGTTTCTTTGGCTGCGCGCTGACTCAAGGTACTAAACATAATGATCGGCAGTTTGGGATGGGTTTTCCGAATCTCGGTCACGGCGGTCAGCCCATCCATCTCCGGCATCTCAATATCCATTGTCACGACATCAGGTGGAGTCTGCACAACTTTCGCAAGCGCAATCTTCCCCGTCGCGGCAGATCCCACGATCTCAATATCAGGATCTTTCGACAGTTCATCAGTCAACAACCGTCGAATCACCACAGAGTCATCAACAATAAGCACACGAATTTTTGGCATATTCAACTCCTCAAAAAACTGCAAAGCGTGAGTAGAAAAAATCTCTTCACCTTACGCCTTACGCCTTACGCCTTTATTTGATTCCAAGAATTTTTAGCTTTTCCTGAATAACGTCTTTCGTAAAAGGCTTCATGACATATTCATTAGCTCCGGCGGCAAGCGCTTTGCCCATTTGAGAGGACTCTGTCTCCGTCGTGACCATCATCAAGGGAAGTGTGCGATACGTAGGATTACCTCGAACCGCACGAACAAACTCCAACCCATTCATCACAGGCATATTCCAATCGACTAAGACCACATCCGGCTTCTCCATGGATTTTAATTTGTCTAACCCTTCCTTGCCATTTCCCGCTTCTTCCACGCTCGTCCCGCCAACAGATTGCAGAATTTGTTTCAGAATGATTCGCATCGCTTTAGAATCATCGATCACTAATGCACGCATACTTCCTCCTTTAGTCGGTCAATATCATTCGTCAGGCGTGAAGCGTCAGGCGAGTAAGAATTGCTCGCCTCACGCTTCACCCCTCACGATCTTCGATTACGTCAATGTTGCGACCACTCGTTGTAAGTCAGCGGCCATTTTTGACAACTCAGCTGACGACTGTTGCGTTTGCATGGCTCCCTCCGTCGTACTCCCGGCTGCATCCGCCACACTCACGATGTTCCCCGCAATTTCCATGCTGCCCTTTGAAGCCTCGGTGACATTCCGCGCCATTTCATTCGTGGTCACAGTTTGCTCTTCGACGGCACTAGCAATAGTATTCATGTAATCATTGACTTGCTTAATAATCGTCGTGATTTGTGCGATGGCATCCACGGATCCTTTCGTGTCACCTTGAATCGTTTCAATCATGCGGCTAATATTTTCAGTTGCCTTGGTGGTTTCTTTGGCCAATTCCTTGACTTCATTAGCCACCACAGCAAACCCTTTTCCCGCTTCACCCGCGCGAGCGGCCTCAATCGTCGCATTCAAAGCCAACAAATTCGTCTGTTGGGCTATGGAATTAATCACCTTAATAATGCTGCCAATTTCGGCACTGCTTTGCCCCAGTTTCCCCACGGTATGATTCGTGGCTTCCGCCACATCCACGGCCTGGGCGGCAACTTTCGCGGCCTCGGTCGTATTCTTTGCAATCTCTTGAATACTGGCCGTCATCTCCTCCGATCCGGTTGAGACTGACTGCACATTTTTGCTGACTTCCTCTGCAGCCGCAGCCACCACATTCGCCTGACTCGATGTTTCTTCAGCAGTGGTACCCATAGTACTCGCAACAGATGTGAGTTCTTCCGATGCAGCGGCCAAGGTACTCCCAATCTGCGCAATTTCCTCAACTCCCTCTTGCAACTTCGCTTGTTGCTCTTTCTCCCGTTCAGCTGCGTCTTTAATCTCCTGCTCTTGTTTCAACTTATCGCTAATAATTTCCCATGTCGCCATAGCACCCAAATAATTCTTGTCGTTATCAAAGATCGCACTCACAAGAAGATCTAAGGTTTCTTCACCCAGTTGAATATTCGTTCGATAAGGAAGATTCTTCGGATCTCCAAGAATCTTTCGTTGATGAGCGGGATTCTTATGAAAGACATCGATACAAGTCCCGATCATATCGTCCACTTTGACCGGCAAGAGATGTTCTAACGTCCTCAAGGTTTTCGTAGAGGCGGGATTCATATACTGCAGCACTAAATCCAGATCCACAAACATGGCGTTTACTGGGGCATTTTCCATCATGTTCATCACGCGAGCCATTTCTTGCTCGGTCTTCAATTTTTGCGTGATCACCTCCCACGTCGCCATGGCACCTGCATAATTCTCCTCATGATCATAGATGGCACTGACGAGAAGATCTAAGGTTTCATCGCCCACTTTGATATTGGTTCGATAAGGCAGGTTTTTCGGGTCTCTAAGAATCTTTCGCTGATGGGCAGGATCCTTATGAAAGACATCGATACAGGTACCGATCATGTCATCCACTTTAACCGGCAACAGATGTTCTAAGGTTCTCAAGGTTTTGGTCGACGCGGGATTCATGTACTGAAGCACCAAATCCAGATCCACGAACATGGCATTCACTGGAGCATTCTCCATCATGTTCATCACGCGAGCCATTTTTTGTTCGGTCTTCAACTTTTCAGTAATGACTTCCCACGTGGCCATGGCTCCCAAATAATTCTTTTCGGCATCAAAGATCGCACTGACGAGAAGATCTAGGGTTTCGTCGCCCACTTTAATATTGGTTCGATAGGGCAAATTATTCGGGTCTGCCAGAAATTTTCGTTGATGGGCTGGGTTTGTATGAAAGACATCAATGCACGTCCCAATCATATCGTCCACTTTGACCGGCAAGAGATGTTCTAACGTTCTCAAGGTTTTCATCGACGCCGGATTCATGTACCGAAGGATCAAATCTAAATCCACAAACATGGCATTTACCGGGGCATTTTCCATCATATTGTTGACCCGAGCTGCTTCAATTTCCAATTTCTTCGCCGCAGTGATGTCGGTAGCAAACTTGACCACTTTCATGGGTCGACCAGTGGAATCCAGAATGGGATTGTATGAAGCTTGAATCCACACCTCTTTTCCACCTTTGCCCACCCGCATATATTGACCGCTATCAAATTCACCGTTCTTCAGTTTCGCCCAAAACGCGGCATACTCAGGACTCGCGACATAGACGGAGTCACAAAATATGCGATGATGCTTTCCCTTGATCTCGTCGAGGGTATAACCAACGGTTGCTAAGAAATTCTCATTCGCATCGAGGATGATGCCATCCAACGTAAAATCAATGACCGCATTACCATTGCCAACCGCGGTATTCCTGGCTTCATATTCTTCATTGATTCTTATAAAATTCGTGATATCTGTTGCAAATTTCACCACTTTATATGGCTTGCCGCTGGCATCAAACACAGGATTGTAGGAGGCTTGAATCCAGACCTCCTTGCCGTTTTTCCCCAGACGTTTGTACACACCTGCATCAAATTCCCCTTTGTTGAGTTTGGCCCAGAATTCTGCATACTCCGGACTGGCGGCATAGGCTGGTTCCGCGAACATCCGATGATGTTGTCCTGTGATTTCCGGGAGGCTATATCCCAACGTCTGTAAAAAATTGTCATTTGCGGTGATGATCGTGCCATCCAGATTAAATTCAATGACGGCTTGTGAGCGATCTATGGCCGCGACTTTGCCCTCTAGATCCATGATATCTGCTGGAGCATCAAGCACTGCAGCCCCCCCGTTTATTTGTGATCCATTCTGTCCCATTTGTGACTCCTTCCGTTTTTTCTTGTTTTTTGGTGTTAAGGCTGTGTCTGTTTTTGGTTCATTCTTTGTATTCACAATATCAACAGCTAAAGGCCCAACAGTCTGAACGATTGTGTCAATATGCTCTTGGGGAATTGCTAATGCCTGTAACGTGGCGACTAAATGCTGAGCGACACGATCAAAATGCTCCTGTTCAATCGACATATGTGCATGCGCCGTTTTCATATCTGGCCCACGATACGCCGCTGGGCCTCCTAACGCTTGACTAAAAAAATCAACTTGCTGCCGTTTCAACATTGCCATATCGACATCAATGAAAAATGGGACGAGGATCGGGTCAACCAATACTCGTTCATAAAACGCCTCCACCGTCACATTTACGGCGTCTTCTCCCCCTACCTGTTCATACACTGACATTGCGATCTCTACGTCTCCCATTTCAATGCACTCCCTCTTCTATGAGCATATTCATACATCTCATGATGAATTTTGCCAATTACACTTAGACTTCTTTTAACTGCGGCACCTGCACGACCTTTGACATATCCAAGATCAACAAGAGTCCCTCATCTAATTTATGCACGCCCGTAATAAGCTCTCGAGCAATGCCTTTCATAGTGGGGGGAGGTGGCTCCAAGGTATCATCAGAGACTTCTAAGACATCGCCAATGTCATCCACCAAGAGACTGACAGGACCATCATCTGTTTGAACCACGACATTCATGGGCGGAGAATCCTGGTCGCGATCATCCAGTTCCAACCGACGCCGCAAATCTATGGCCGTCACAATCTGGCCGCGCAAATTGATTAATCCACTCACCACTCGAGAGGCCAATGGGACCTGTGTCATGGGTTGAAATTTGATGACCTCCTGCACACCCAAGACATCCACGCCAAAAAACAATCCATCTAACAAAAACGTACAATATTGTTTTAATTCATTCATGCATTAGACTCCTACGAATTCCCCAACCGGGTCCTCAATGAATGCTTCAACAGATTCTTCTGCCGGAAGAACGGCATAATCTAAGATGAGTTGCTGCACATCTAACACATCCGTCACATGCCCCTGAATCACTGCCGAACATAAAATCCCCGGCTTGGTTGAGCCCTGTTTTGCCTGCAGGTGTTCATCTACAATATCCACGATTCGGTCCACCACAAGTCCAATACGGCGTTGCCCATGCGAAATCACCACCATTTGCAAGGCGTCGCCCGAATCTGCATCAGGAGTTCCTTGATAACTGAGCACATCACACAGTTGAATAATTGGAAGAATTTCTCCACGATATTGAATCACTTCTTTCCCGCACGCTTTTTCTAAAGCCGCCATTTTTATTTCTTCTAAACGAGCGACCATCGTGAGCGGAATCGCTAATTGTCCCGTCTCCCCGACTTTGACAATCAGCAATGTATCTCGACTCCCGATTCCATCGAAGCCCTTCTCAAGTTGATCAATTCGAGAGTTTTCGGTATGTTGAATGGTCATCCCCGCGCGATTGGTCAAGCCCAGCACATCTAAAATTAACGCCACTCGTCCGTCTCCCATGATCGTGGCTCCCGCAAATACCGGCACACCTTTGAGTTGTTTACTCAGGGGTTTGACGACGATTTCTTCCGTATCATTAATTTCGTCAACAACAAGCCCAAAGCGTTGTCCATCGGCCTGCAACACCACGATATTCACCACATTTTCTACCGCTTCAGCATCACTTGCGTCTGCGGGAGACTCCATTGTTTCAGGATTCTTAGACCCCGACTCCTTCACGTCTAATCCAACGATTTGCCCCAAATGTAATAATGGCAACAACGTTCCTCGTAAACGACAGACCGACGCTCCGTGAACCGTATCGATAAATTTCTTGATTTGCTCTCCTTCTAAACGAACGAGCTCCAACAAACTTACCTGTGGAATGGCAAAACGTTCATGACCAGTCGTGATAATCAGCGCGGGAATAATCGCCAACGTTAATGGCACCTTCAGTTTGAAGGTCGTGCCTTTTCCGAGATGTGCTTGAATATCAATGGTTCCACCTATTTTCTCAATATTGGTTCGGACGACATCCATTCCCACGCCGCGTCCGGACACATTCGTCACTTTTTCCGCAGTGGAAAATCCCGGCATAAAGATGAGATTCAACAACTCCCGTTCACTCATCTTCGCGATTTGGTCCTGCGTCACGACTCCCCGTTTCACCCCCGTCTCTGCTACGCGTTGCGTATTGATTCCGCCGCCATCATCGGTGATTTCAATATTGACCTGTCCACCTTCATGATAGGCACGCAACAAGAGAATGCCTTCTGAAGACTTGCCATTGGACTGACGAACGTCTGGAGTTTCAATGCCATGGTCCACTGAATTCCGCACCAAATGAGTCAAGGGATCTTTGATCGCTTCAATCAACGTCTTATCAAGTTCGGTTTCCTTGCCCTCCATTTCGACGCGAATCTGTTTTCCGCAATTCATCGATAAATCTCGAACGACACGAGGAAATTTCCCGAAGATATTTCCAATTGGTTGCATCCGAGTTTTCATAATGCCTTCTTGTAGCTCACTTGTAATGAGGCTTAATCGTTGAGATGAGGTCTGGAGAGCCGCATCATCGAGTATCATTGGACTTTGAAGAATTTGATTACGAGTAAGCACCAATTCCCCAACCATGTTCATGAGTTTATCCAACAGCCCGACATCGACTCGGATGTTGGCATCCACAGCTGATTGAGATTTTCCGTCGCCTGAGGGTGCTGCCTTTTCTTTTTTCTCTTCAACGACGGCAGCGTTTGATGCATGTTCAACCGGAGCGACAGCCGTGGGTGATACGGAAAGAGCAACCTCATCGGCAGACGGTTCTTCATTGACAACCTGTTCTCCTTCGGCCGTCGTCTGATCTGCATCTACTGGAGCTTCTGATACTTGATCACTACTTGCCGCGTCAGATTGACTGGATGGCGCCACATCGCCTTTTTGCAATTCAGTCAAGAGGGCCTTTAACTCCCCATATTCTTCCTCACCATCCACCGTGGTTTCCTGAATGCAGGTCAACATCTGTCGAATAGCATCCACCATCTTCAGGAGAGCCGAAGCAATAGCTGGAGTCAACGTAATGTCACCATCTCTCAGTAAACTGAGTAGGGTTTCTCCTGTGTGCGCTAAGCTTTCTAACTTGGAATATCCCAAAAAGGAACACGTGCCCTTGACGGTGTGAACCGCACGAAAAATATTAGCCAGAATATCTGACCCATCTGGATGCGTTTCAAGTTCCAACAGATCCTGTTCGACTTGGCTGAGATTTTCATCGCTCTCGATTAAAAACTCTTGGATCGCCTCGTCCATTTCACTCATATATTATTCCCTTTCCTGCTGTACAAAGCGCGACGAAAAGCGTGAGGAGTAAGGCGGCAGGCGAAGTATTCTGATTCGCCTCACGTCTTGCATTTCACGTCTGACGTCATCTTCTCGTGTTACGAAACCTTTGCTGAGATATCTTCTGGTTGTGCAGTCCACGCATTCACTTCTTCACGAAGTCCACTTAATTCGCGAATGGCTTTTTCTAGGCGTTGTCGTGAGATATCCTGAAATTGCATGGACATCACGATGTCGGTAACCTTATTGGCATGCTGCTGAGCTGATGAAGTCGCTTGAAGTACACCGGCGCGCATTTTTGAACTTTTGTCGTCGATGACTCTGGTAATCTCACCAATCCGATCTCGGGTTGTTAACGCTCCAGTTAAATCAATAGAGGCAAATCCCTGAAGGGAGATGATGGCTTTATCTGTACTAGCATTCACCTCTGACACGACACTCTGAATATTTGCGGCCGCCACTCGTGACCGATTGGCTAATTTAGCCACCTCTTCGGCCACAACAGCAAAGCCCCGTCCATGCTCTTTCGCTCGGGCTGCCTCAATCGCAGCATTCAAAGCCAAAAGGCGTGTTTGATCGGCAATGAATTCGATCTCCTCAAGTAATGGGGTAATCCGTTGGGTACTACCCTCCACCTCTTCAACCACCATGGCGACATCCATACCTAGCTGAGAAGATTCCACGACGCTTTCTGCAAATGAACCGATAATTTGATTGGTCTCATCCAAGAGGGAATTGTCATTGTTCTCACCTTCAGAGGCACTACCGAGTTCAGACGCCGTTTGATTGGCGTCTTGAATAGCCGCATCCGTAATTTCTTGAAATCGAACAATAAGTTCCAGAACAGCATCTTCCACAATGTTCACAACTTCTTCAATTTGCGAGATCACCTGTCCCATGACCGGTTGAACTATCGCAGCATTCTGTTGGAGCGTCTCCTGTTTCACTCGCAGCTCCACCTCTTCTTGCATCTGTTGAAGTTTCACGGGCCATTTTTTTTGCTGAAGAACGTAGACCGTCATGCCTGTACCAAGGAGAGCTCCCGCAATTAGGTAGATTATTTCAAACATGCAGCTCGCTCCACGTTATTTCGCAATGGCTTTACCCCATAATTCTTGAGTCACTCATTCCAAGCAGGAGAGATTGGAAGAATCCAGAATGTTTTTTTTATTTCTATGAACTTCTTATTTCTCGGCTAGATCCAACGCATTCTTTAACGAGGAGAGAACATCTTCAGATGAGCAAGAATTGCCGACGGAATATCTGAAAGAGGCAGGATTTTATCGACCCCACCAGCTTTGATCGCCTCCTTGGGCATACCAAATACCACACAAGATTTTTCGTCTTGCGCGAGATTAAAGGATCCGGCATTTTTCATATCCAACATGCCCGCTGCGCCATCATTGCCCATACCAGTTAATATCACGCCAACGCTGTTCGCTCCGGCATACCGTGCGACTGACTGAAACATTGGATCCACCGCTGGTCGATGCCGATTCACAGGTGGCTCTTGATTAAGGGACACATAGTATTTGGCGCCACTTCGCCGCAGTTCCATATGATAACTACCAGGCGCTAAGAGAGCCTGGCCCGGAATCACGCTATCGCCTTCCTCGGCTTCTTTAACGTGAATTTGGCATAGCTCATTCAAGCGATTCGCAAATGTTTTTGTGAAATGTTCAGGCATATGTTGCGTCATGAGAATGGGTGGAGTATTCGGAGGCAAGACTTCCAGGAGTTCTCTGAGCGCTTCAGTTCCACCCGTGGAGGAGCCAATCGCGATCAGCGTATCGGTAGTTTTAATCATGGCTGATTGGGCAGCCAATGCTTTGATGCGTTCCGCACTCTCAGCCGCATCAGGCTGAGAACGTTTTTTTACTGTGGATTGCGCCGCGATTTTGACCTTACTGGTAATTTGCTCGGCTAATTCGGCCAAGCCATGCTGAATATCCATCGAAGGTTTGGTGACAAAATCCACAGCCCCAGACTCCAACGCCTGCATAGTCGTCGCAGCCCCCTGCTCAGTCAGAGAACTGACCATCACGACGGGCATCGGACGAGCGGCCATCAGTTTTTGCAGAAAGGTCAACCCATCCATTTTTGGCATTTCCACATCAAGAGTCAGAACATCCGGCTTCAGCGTCTTCAACTTATCTCGCGCGGCATAGGGATCTGGTGCAGTACCGACCACTTCAATTTCTGGATCCTCATTTAAGATTTCAGTCATCAGACCGCGAATTAACGCCGAATCATCAACAACCAACACACGAATTTTCTGGTCACTCATATCAACCTCCGATCAATACTAAATATCGTTAGGCGTGAGATGAAAAATAGAATCTTCTCATTCATGTCTTATCCCTAACGCCGAACGCCTAACGCTTTACGCCTCACAGCCTTCAAAAGAGTGTGACATCAGACTCCACAGGAGCCTGCTTCAATTTCGCTTGATACTGTCCCTCTTCTTCGGCAATGGTTTTTGCCACAACTCGGTCGAGTTTTTGGAGCAGTACTTTTCCCGAGTCAGTAAAAAAGTACACTTTGCGGGGGCACACATCCCCAACATTCGCTTTCATGAGGGGCACACCTTCTTGTTCCAAGTAATCTAACGCCCAAGCAGCGTTTTTTGCCCCAATGTCGATCGTGCCGTCATAGATTTTCCCTCCACCAAAGACTTTGGCTTCCAGGCGTTTCTTTTGACCACCACGATTGAGAATTTCATTGATCAACATCTCCATCGCAAAACTTCCATACCGGCCGGAATCCGCCCAATTATCGTGCCCGACAGTATTGGATGGAGCGGCAAGCATGAAATGATTCATGCCCCCGACATTCACAAGAGGATCGCGCAGGCACACTGAAATGCAAGAACCCAAGACGGTATACACCACCTTGGGCTCCTGACTCACAAAATATTCTCCGGGAAGAATGACCGCCACTTCATACGGAAAGCGCGTATCCTGAATCCGTTTGATATGGCTAAATTCCATTAAACCGTTTGACGTTGTCATGAACGAATTGACCTCTTCAATCGTTAGCGCTCAAATGTAAGTGAAGTCTTCGGTAAGGGGGGGACTTTCTTCCTGTCGATCTTCTCGCCTCACGCCTAACCTTTTACGCCTCACGTTTTCCGTTTCAGTCAAACGGTTTTTGATAAATCGTGGGTTTGATGTAATCAAATTGATGTTCGACCCACTGCAAACTTTCTGAATGTCCAATAAAGAGATAACCACCAGGTCGGAGATAACGATAGAATTTTCCGACAAGGGTCTCTTGCGTAGGCCGATCAAAATAAATCATGACATTTCGGCAAAAGATCACATCCAACGGGGTTTTTATGGGGAAGGCCGGAGCCATCAAATTGACACGACGAAACGCAATCAACTCAGATAGATGCTTTCGAACTTTTAATTTTCCCGCCTGTTCCCCTTTGCCACGAAGAAAATGGCGCCGCACAACATCTTGCGGCAATTGCATCACTCGCTCATCGTCGTAGACTCCCGAGGCCGCTTTGGCCAAAATCCGTGTGGAGATATCGGAAGCCAGAATTTTGATGTCCCATTGAGAACGATCGCGAATCGCATCATTCAACGTCATCGCGATCGTGTAGGGCTCTTCTCCGGAGGATGACGCCGAGGACCAAATCCGCAAGGTACGAGTCGCCTCAACATGCGGAAGAACCTCTTCACGCAAAAAATCAAAATGAACAGGCTCACGAAAAAAGTCTGTTTTGTTGGTCGAAATTAGATCAACGAGTTGAGTGAGTTCTTCCCCCCCTCCCTTACCCGTCACGCGATCATAATACGCCTGATAGCTTGAGAGCTCTAAATCCCGCAACCGTTTTCCTAAACGCTGAGTCAACAATGTTTTTTTCGGGGCATCAAGGGTGATCCCAACTTGTTCGTAAATCAACGATTTAAATTGCTCAAACTCTTTGTCAGTTATTGTGGCATTCATAAATACGTCCTATGCGAATAATGATTGATGAAAGGTATAAATTCTGACGCTCGTATGCTTATCAAAAAGTTCTATTTCGTAAGGCGTGAAGCGTCAGGCGTAAGGGGAGACACATCTTTCAGTCTTACTCACATAATTTTTTTCACTTCTAGTCTTTTTTTGCCTCACGCTTTACGTCTTCCTCGCCTCACGCCTTCCTCGCCTCACGCCTTCGTCGCCTCACGTTTCACGCTCCCCCAGCGGGAAACCAGTAAAACAGCATTAAGTAGACAAAATAGGCGGTGAACAATGTTCCCCCAAACGTCCACTGCATGAGATGCCCAAGCTTGCGATGCATTGTCACTCCTGCCACCATAGCCCCCGCACCAATGCCATGCCGCAAGCGGCGCAGACCAATCACCATATTCATCCCACCCAAACCAATTGTGGTCATCGCCAAGCTCGTATGCACAATCAATAACGGCACATAGAGCAACCAATAATCTTCTGTAGAACCCCCAAAATGGTCACGTCCAAAAATCAGTTGTTTGCCAACATAGGCAACCAACCAAATGCCAACCAAGCTGCATGCAATGGTCATCCACTTTCGATGGGTCGTCACGTCATGCTGTTTCGCTGCTCGCACCCCAATCAACGTCATCCCATAGGCAACAGTCATCCCGACCAACACCACTCCCCAGAGTAGATCGTCTATTCCCATTTGCGACACAGTAAGAACCATGGATTCATGCCACGCGACTATTCGGAGTTGAGGCAGAACGAGGAGAAGGAGGCAAATGCCTCAGTATTCCTCATACTCAGATCTGTATCGGCAAAGTGCTTCCAAGAAATTAGGGAAATTTCTTGAATCTGAAGGGAAAAAGCTTAAAAAATGTGGGTCGGTTCAAAAAAGTCCGTCCAGCAAGGCCACAGCCATTTTTGCGCGCGGATCGTACTTCCAGTACGTGAGCACGGAAAAATGGCGAGAACGCCGCTGGTGGCTTTTTTCAACAGACCCTGGATGTAAAGAAGAGGTAACTGAGAGAGGCAAAAAAATGGCGTGGACGGCTTTAACACCATCCACGCCAGAGACAAGACGTCGCTTAGGAAAAGAATCGATTTATTTGAATCGTACGACAATCGCACCCATAAAATCGCCTTTTTTCCAATCCTTTTTCGTCGTTTTGGCGTGTTCGTTGTGACAATCAGCACACCCTTGAACAATGGCAAAATCCGCAGACATTCCAATGGTCTTACCACCATCTTCGCCCGTGACCATCTTTTTTCCGCCGGCTAATTCAGCCAGCATTTCTTTTTCTTTTGGACTTTTTGCAGCATTAGAAGCATACAAGGGGTCAGTCCCAAGAAGACCAAGCTCAAAGCTCCGAATTTCTTTGCCGATTTCTTTCACAAACTGGGCTGGAAGCATAATACCATGATCATCTTTCACCCAATCTTCATTGCCCTTAATACCACCTTTTTTGGCATCAGCAAGGACGCCTTTCACGAAGACAGTCCGGGCGGCTTTCACCGTGGCCAAGACCATCTCTGCAGCTTTGCCTTTGGACATATCACCAGCATACCCAGCCGGTAAAATCAGCAACAGCCCAAGCACCGCAACCCCAAACGATGTTAAAACTTTCGTCCCTTTGCTCATAAAAGCCCTCCTCCTGTAAGTGTGGAAAAACTTCATGTAATAGGTTCCATTTTAAATGCGGGGGGAGGCAAAGGATAGCCGACATAACATGGAACAGTCAATGGAAAGAGGAGAAAAAGGGGAAATTCGTAAGGCGTGAAGCGTCAGGCGTGAGGGGTTAAAAATAAGAACGAAAAAGAAGGAATTCGATGAAAGGAAGAGAACACAAAGATACAATCAATTCGTGAGGCGTGAAGCGTCCGGCGAACAAGAATCCTTCGCCTAACGCCTCACGTTTTACGCTTTACGGTATTTAGAATTCTTCGAAGAAACCATCATCGCCTTTTGATGGACTCTGGGCCTTGCTACTCCCCACACCCACCTGTTGGGGCGCAGACATCGGCCTTGCGTCTTTCTTCTCTGAGCTTGAAGCCTTGGAGGTGGGCAAGCTCTTTCCATTTGCCCGCATCGCTACGCGTGGACTCAAGCCCGAGCTTTCTTCTGTGACCTTAAAAAAGGCGACTTGCTCTAACAATGCTCCAGCTTGTTGCTTCATGGATTGCGAAGCCGAAGTCGCTTCTTCCACTAACGCCGCGTTCTGTTGGGTGCCTTGATCCATTTGCATGACGGCCTTGTTCACTTGATCAATCCCACTGGCCTGCTCCTGGGACGCTGCACTGATCTCGGCAATAATATCCGTCACTCGCTTCACTGAATCGACAATTTCGGCGAGTGTTTGGCCTGATTGATTCACCAAATCACTACCATCACCAACCTTTTGCACCGACTCATTGATCAGGGTTTTGATTTCTTTGGCAGCCGACGCCGAGCGTTGGGCCAGATTTCTGACCTCCGATGCCACCACCGCAAAACCACGGCCCTGTTCGCCGGCCCGGGCTGCTTCGACCGCCGCATTTAACGCAAGAAGATTTGTCTGAAATGCGATCTCATCGATCACATTGATAATATCTGCAATCTTCTTACTGCTCTTATTGATTTCGTCCATGGCTCCCACAGCCTTATCTGTCACCTTGCCGCCTTTTTCGGCGACTTCCCTGGCTGCCACGGCCAATTGATTGGCCTGCTTGGCATTATCGGCATTTTGCTTGATGGTCGAGGTCATCTCCTCCATCGAGGCACTCGTTTCTTCGAGCGCACCTGCTTGAGCAGAGGTCCTTTGTGAAAGATCCTCATTCCCTTGAGTAATCTCTGCCGACCCTGTTGAGACATGCTCAGCAGCTTGCCGCACTTCCCCCACCACATTCGCAATGTTATCCAACATACTATTCATCGCTTGTCCCAATTGACCCAACTCATCGCTACTTGTCACCGGAGCCCGTTGACTGAGATCGCCATCGGCAGCTTTCTGCGCCACGGAGCTGATCGCCGTCAGACTATTAGCGCCTTTGCGACCAACCCACCAACCTAGTGGGATCAGTAAAGCTAAACAAATTATGCCGGTCATTAATACCTTGGTTTGTACCGCATTGGCTTCAGCAGCCGCTTCCGTTTCGGGCACCCTCAAGAGGATGGACCAATTCATGCCGGGGAACCCTAAAGCCCCTTTCAAATGAGCATACCCGCCGACTTGACTGATCTGCTTACGCGCATGGACCGCTGTTGAAAAGCCCGTGCCACCTTTGATAGCCCCTTGAGCTAAACCCACGCCTTTTTCGGCTAAATTGAGCTTCATCAGAACGTCGTAGTTGCGCACAACATCCGTCGTCCCCGAAGTACTCGGGTCATAATCCACAAGAACGCGCCCCTCGTGATCCAAGAGAGTCAACTCCGCACCGACAAAACCAAGTGCTTTCAAATTCGCATAAGAATCTTGGAACATCTGCTCCACGACAGTAAAGTTCGTGCGATTGCTCCAATACGCCACCACACTCCCGTTTTCATCATAGACCGGAGACGAAAACCCCATGACCAACCCGTCGTTGCCCAACGCATGTTTGACATCTTCATCAACATGCACGTCTTCGATAAATGTTCCTGAGGAAATATCATTGCCAGGCGCGGTGAACGGCATCTTCGTCGTAAACTCGCCCGCTTCTAAGGCCTGAAACCACGCGGCTTCCTTAAAATTCTTCTTAAACATCCACGCAACGTCAATGGGTTCCCCTTGAGCATTTTTGAAATTCACGGCGATTAAGTCGCCAGAGGGATCAACCAATAACGACAGATCATAGATGCCATAGGCTTTGACATATTTGTTCATGACTTGGCTGACCACGTTATAGATCGATGGGTCATACCATTGCGACGTACGCGTAATAGCATCGTTGTAGCCAAAGGCTTGCACATCGCCGTACCGTTCAAACAGATTACGGTCGATTTTATCGGCCAACCCCGTGGCTTCGGACATAAACCGACCGCCGATTTTGGCTTTCATATCGTCGGCTGCCCCGAAGGCGATCAGTCCCACGGCAGTCATGGGAACCACTCCGAAAATGACGAAGATGACCACTAATTTTGCTGCAATGCCCCAATTGAAGAATGTAGAAAGTATGCGATTCATAGGTCCCCTCACGAGCTAGTTGTAGGTGTCTTCCGTGACTCTGGAAGGTTTGAGGTGCTCGTTTTGGGGCCTGGTAGGTACTCAGCCAGCCGTCAACCCGACTATTTAATCATCCCGAAAATTAAAAGATTGTCTTTATTGCCTCCGAATGATTGATACATTTTAAAAGTTACAATGGCTTCTGTAAGGACAACCACTTTTCGTAAGGGGTAAAGCGTGAGGCAACAGATCATCCCTCGCCTCACGCCTAACCCCTCACGCCCTACGTCTCTTTAGAATTCTTCGAAGAAATCATCGTCTCCTTTCGAGGCAGCCTTCCCATTACTACTGCCCACACTCACAGGTTTCGCCACAGGGCTCGCAGACGATTTCAGCGCACCAGATGACGATGACATCGATTTTGGCACAGCTCGTGAGGATCCAGAACCATGATTGCCACCTATTGCTCCAGAACGGCTCTGTCCTGAATGTTGTTCTTCAGTTTTAAAGAACTCCACTTGTCGTAAAAGCTCTTCAGCTTGCTGTTTCATCGATTGCGAAGCCGATGTGGCTTGCTCAACAAGTGCCGCATTCTGTTGGGTCCCTTGATCCATTTGCATGACGGCTTTATTCACCTGATCAATGCCACTGGCCTGTTCCTGCGAGGCGGCACTGATTTCCGCAATGATATCGGTCACTCGTTTAACCGAATTGACGATTTCATCAAGTGTCTTACCAGATTTATTCACAAGCTCACTCCCATCGCCGACCTTTTGTACGGACTCATTGATGAGAGTTTTAATTTCCTTGGCTGCTGAGGCCGAACGTTGAGCTAAATTCCTGACTTCCGAAGCCACAACCGCAAAGCCTCGACCTTGTTCACCAGCCCGGGCGGCTTCCACTGCCGCATTGAGGGCTAACAGATTCGTTTGGAATGCGATCTCATCAATCACATTAATAATATCCGCAATCTTCTTACTACTCTTATTGATTTCGTCCATAGCCGAAACGGCTTTATCGGTAACGGCTCCACCCTTTTCAGCCACTTCCCGAGCGGCCACGGCTAACTGATTGGCTTGTTTCGCATTATCAGCATTTTGCTTGATGGTCGACGTCATCTCTTCCATCGACGCACTGGTTTCTTCGAGAGCTCCCGCTTGAGCCGACGTGCGTTGCGACAGATCATCATTGCCTTGGGCGATTTCTATCGTTCCTGTGGTGATCCCACCTGCCGCAGACTTCACCGATTGAACCACACTGCCGACTTGGTCAAACATGGCATTAAATGATTCACTTGTCCGTCCAATTTCATCACGATTGCTCACCATCGTCCGAACGGTGAGATCCCCATCTTTGGCTTTAGCAGCCATGGCTTCTAATTCCCGCATGGGCTTGACCACGAATTTAGAAAGCAGGAAGAACAACATGGCCATCGTGATGAGTCCAACTGCGATAATGCCCATGTACATGCTCGACAGGTTGTTATTGAGTTGCGCCATGGGAGCACCCATTGGAATTTGCACGGACACCGCCCCTAACATATCTCCAACTTGCTTACCATCGTGACATGACACGCAAGCCTGCACGCTCGCGAAATCAGCGGTGGCACGACGATACATCATGGCACCATTGACGACTTCAATATTGGTAAATTCTTTTTGGCCTGTGGTCAGAGCTTGCAAAGCTTGTTCTTCGAAAGTATCTTGGGGTTTATTGGCAAGATTTATGGGTGTCGCACTGATGACCCGAGCGTTATAGACGCCGTCTTTTGCCAGGGTTTCCGAGGTTTCGCGGGTAAACGTCGCTGGGAAGGGAATCGTATCCGGAGCATCATGCTCCATACTGACTTTCATGCCAGCACC
>JAJDBQ010000092.1 GCA_029261255.1 Nitrospirales bacterium | reverse complement strand
ACAGCCGTGAGACTGGGAAGGGCCAGATACGGTGCAGTAGGCACCCATTCCGGCGGGAAGAGCAGCATGGTCTTAAACGTGCGGCGGGGCTTGGTTATCGATGTGGCCCCGTCAATGTCAATGAGGGTATCAGTCATCGTCGTCCCTTCCTAAAGATTAAACCGAAGCGAGATTCGAGGAAGGATCTTGTGGACCTAACTGAAATTGCAAGGAGGGCAATTTATTAGAACCAAAATAAGAAACATACAGAAAGACATATTCACGAACAAAAATTTTCAAATCCCACCCAGCATAATGATTTTGTTCGAATTCCTCAAAAACCCGTTCGGCATCTTCAATGCTCAAGCCTTCTTTGACCGTAAAGTAATAATCCATCGCTAAATCCCATTCAGGATTTGGATAAAACGTGATACCAAATTTTTCAGGATTCTTTGCCACCGGAGTATGCTTACTCAAATCAAACGTTCCAAAGCCTATTGAATGCACGTGTTCATGGTTATCTTCCAGGAATTGAGTCGAAAATTTGGCGTCCTCATACGTCTCTCCTGGAAACCCAAAAAATCCCATGACATGATTCCAGACCCCATGTCGTGAAGACAGTTCCAGACTCTGTTGAATAATGTCAGTGGTCGTCGCTTTGTCCATCAATTGCAAGACTCGCTCACTCCCCGACTCATAACCCATATGCAAATACTTGCATCCGGCATCTTGCGCATCCTGCCAAATCTCATCAGTCAACAAACTTTTTTCAAATCGAATATGTGTTGTCCAGGCAATATCCAACTTGGATTCAACCAGCTTCCTCGTCAACTTCCTAAAAAGTGCCGGCGGATAGGACTCATCGGTAAAATGGAAATGACGTGTTTGGTATTTTTCTTTTAAAAAAGTGAGCTCCTCGATAATTTGCCAATCTTTCTTCGTACGATACCCAGAGGTATAGCCTTCGCCATGATCGCAAAATTCACACCGTCCCCAATAACAGCCCCTCGTGGCCAGGTACGGCAGAATCGGTTCCGGCACAAAATATTTGTCCATCGGCAACCCATCGAAGTCTGGCGGAGGCAAAGCCCCCATATTCTCAGCAAAGGTTTCGGTATTCACATGAATACCCTCTTCATCTCTGAAGATAAGATTCGGCACATGCGAGAGTTCGGTCCCATTCGCAATACCTTCAACTAATCGCAAAAGGGCCGTTTCACCTTCATACACAATCGCACTATCAAACAACGCAAACAATTTCGGTGTGTCCGGCAGGACATCACGGAAACGAGTCACCGTATTCCCGCCAACGGTGACGTGAATGTCGGGGAACTGCTCTTTAATCATGGCGCAAAATGTCATAGAAGAAAATAATTGTTGTCGAAGGACAATCGAAATGCCGATGACATCAGGCTTTTCGGCAAGAATGGCCGGTTTCACGATAGACTCAAACACATCACGATAGACATTGACCTGCGTATCATACACGGCATCAAGCACTTCAGACGACATGAACAACTTATACGATAAATCGGTTTCCATCGGCGGCATACAAATTCTAGCGGGGTAATACACGAGAGAAATGGTGGTAGTCACTTCTCGAAACACCCCAATCGCCCACTCGAGTTTTTCACCGTCGTAAAACTCTTGTGCCCGCACAATACGCTTGGCTTCCTCGGCCTTTTCAATCAACTCACCAATGCGACTCCGAGAACAATCACACAGAGCAAGTTGCAACTCCACTTCAGCATCGGTCAAATCTCGATCTCTCGAGATCCTTTTTAAACGATCCAGCTGCTGGGGAACTTTCTTGAGAACGCGGCGCAGAAACTCTCCGCTAAAAAACCAATCATACATTTCTAAATTGACGTCTTTTTGCACGACGTCGTGCCCAGCCTCACGAAGGAATGCCGTCAAGGTAGGAAGACTCAGATAGGGTTCAGACGGATACCAGTCAGGAGGAAAGATCAGCATGACCTTTGCTCGATTCTCTGGACTGGCGGAATTGGCTGTATCGACTGATTTTTGGGATTTCACGCGGAGGGGACTAATTAACCCGCCTTTGTCATAATTGATTCTCATCGATAATTCCTAGGTAAAATATGAATTATTTCCTGCTGAGAACATTCTCTGAAAGAGCATGTGGATTCAACGGATGATGTGAAAAGTAACTCTTTGATTTATCAATATTTTTTGACAAACGGATTGTGCATTCTAAGTCCTTGAAAAAAGGATGGTCAAGGGCGCTGTCAAATGAATTGCTTATCAACTCTGGCTCAAAATTGACCGAAATGTCCTTATCAATTACTATACGTACTCAAGAGGTCAACAGTCCCGCCTAAAAAGCAGACTCCTTCAATCACAACGATCGAATACCCTTTTCCAAGAGAAAAGCACTGCGTGTGAGGAATACACCATGAATGTCACAAGTCTGCCAGAATCCAGAAATTGGATGTCCTACCTCATGGACTCGTTAGTCAATTCCGGAGCCATGCCCGCATGGGAAGCGGTGGAATATCTCACGAACAACCTGGTGGGAGAAGCGCCAAACCAAAATTTACATCATGCAAAATCACCGTATGAGGCTATTCAACAATTTTTGCATCGCGTCTACGGGCCAATGGTCGAGGCAGCATCACGAACAGTGGAGATCCCCACCCAGGGGATGATTCACATGTTTACGGACATCAGCCTCATGGGCAAATCATCCGTACTGATCGTCTATCATCCAGGAAAAAACCAGCCTCATCAGTTACTTCTCCTAGATTCGATTCCAGCCTGGGATATCGTCTTTGAAACCTCGACCGCGTTTAATGAGTGGGCCGAAGAACGATATGGATGGATAGTATCAGCACTGAAGACCGTGGCTCATCCAGTTGAAACACCATTAGTTGAGCAAGTAGAGAACTTGCAGTCGGAATTGGTGGAATCCTAACCCCCGACCCTGCTATGGTTGGAAATTATGCCAATCAACACCCTACCAAAAGAGACTCCACGGGGAAGAGGTCCCGAGCCAAACCACGCATTTAGTGAAAAAGAGGAACCGCCGTTGGCCGCTGTGGAGGAGCCTTCAAAAGAGAAACCTCTGTTGGCCGCTGGGGTGGAAACGTCAAAAGAAAAAGAATCTGATCTCGCTGATCAAGAAACCCAAGCCCTCTGGGAATCACAAGAAGTCGGCGGCACCAGTTGGTCTGGTCAAGGCGGCGACCGCTACTCCGACCCTGAGTAGCTCACAACACAACCTGTTGAGCCTTTCCCTGTTACAGACGACCTCGGTCTGTTCACCTGCTCCCGTCTTTCTTCATCGTGCATCATTCTTAGAATGAAATCTTAAGAATTCAACTCTTGACTCCGAACATACGCCGTGTAAACTGAGGAAAATAGTCTCCTAGCCCGGCATCATCATATGGAAATAGCTCAAGCAACAATTCGCACAAAAGTCATAGCCAATGAAGCGGCTCAACTAATCAAAGCTCAACTTGGTGATCCCATCACCATCTATTGGTTTGGATCTTGGCCAAAAGGTCAGGCAAGACCTGGCTCAGACATTGATCTCGCACTGTCAGCTCCCGGCCCCATTCCACTCGATAAATTGAGCAACCTTCGTGAAGATTTGGAAAATCTTCCCACCCTCTATCAAATTGATATCGTCGATTTACAAACCATAGGGCCAGAACTCAAGCAGGAAATCCTGACGCATGGAGTTCGTGTATGACCACCAGGATTCTTAGCCTCAGTACGGCACTTCAGCGATTGAAGGAAGCGCTCTCCGCACCGGAAACGGACCTGAGTCGTGACGCGGCAATTCAACGGTTTGAATTTTGCTTTGAACTCTCGTGGAAAGCCATACAAGAAAAATGTCGCAGTGAAGGCTTAGACTGCTACTCGCCAAAAAGTTGCATCAAACTCGGCTTTAAGAATCAGTGGGTCACAGAAGAAATCGCTTGGGTCACGATGTTGGAAGATCGAAATCGCACCAGTCATACCTATGATGAAGTTCTTGCAGCTGCCGTCTACTCACGCTTACCCAACTACGTCCCGCTCTTTCAGTCTCTCATCGAACAGATCCAGTAAACACATCTGACCTCGCTGATCAAGAAACCCAAGCCCTCTGGGAATCACTAGAAGTCGGCCCCACCAGTTGGTCCGATCCATAGATCCCCTCGGTTGTGGATTCCATCAAGAGTCCAATATGTTCCTCCCGCTGCTGTAAGACCTGCTCTAACTGCCTGGCAAGGATCGTCCGCTCATGAAGATGACGCCGAAATTCAAGTTGATCAACCACCTGACGACTTAAGGCCATTAACGCCTGCGTCTGGCCTTTTGACAACACACGTGGCACCCGGTCGATCACACACAATGTTCCAAGGGTCTGTCCGTCTGGCGTCTTCAACGGAGCGCCAGCATAGAAGCGGATCTTGGGATCAGCCGTCACGAGGGGGTTTTCAGCAAAACGGTCATCAGCTAACGCATCGGGCACAATCATCAAATGCGGCTGGAGAATGCTATGCGCGCAAAATGCGATATCACGAGGGGTTTCTTGAACAGCCACTCCAACCTTGGACTTAAACCATTGGCGATGGGAATCGATTAAACTGATCAGCGCGATGGGCGTCTGACAGATATGGCTCGCTAATAGCGTCAGGTCGTCGAACGCCTCCTCAGGCAGTGTATCCAGAATCTGAAGTTCAGCGAGTGCTCGTAAACGTTGGGGTTCGTTCGCGGGAAGGCAGGCGGGCTTATGCATGGTGTTCCATTGATAGATGAAACCATCAAGAAAATAGTACTGCGTTCCAAGGTTCGATTGACCCCAAGAAAGCATTCCTACATTCAGAATCCCTCAGTGTGGGATGAGAGACCGCAACCAACCTTCAGACAGAACTTTTAGGAGATCCATCTCAGGCCTGCGATCACGAATGGGACATATTCTCTTCCTTTAGCAGAAATATGGCAAGTGAGAAGAGGGAGACGATGAAAAGACAAGGAGAGGGCCATCACAGATTCGGGAGGAGTCGAGGCGCATGAGGAAGCGAGGCCAGGTTGGTGTTTTTAGAGTAGGCGTCGGTTTGAGGCCTGTGAATTCCCGTATGAGAGTGTTGAATAATAAGGGTATCAAGGGGTTATGTCGTCAGGAAAATGTTGGACTTCAGAGGATTCGGGTCGGTTCAAAAACATTCGTCCAGCAAGGCCGCAGCCAGATTTGCGCGGGATCGTACTTCCATTACGTGAGCACGGAAAACTGGCGAGAACGCCGTTAGCGGCTTTTTTCAACAGACCCCGTATCTACTACTGTTGACACCTCAAGTCGACAAGCTTGATAGGCTCATAGCAGATTAAGAAATGACTTGAAATTTAATGTGGCGATGCCCTCGCCGGATTCTGTAGGTTTCGAAATCATTCCGGTCGAGCGTGAAGATTTTGTTAGAATTAAATGATTCAGCAGCTACCAACAAGGAAGCGTCTGCTAAATCCATGGGATGATCTGCGTATTGTTCCATTAATTCAAAACACCTCTCCAATCCTTCAGAATTCAAATAGTACGTTGATACTCCACCTTTGAGGACAAAATCCCTTAGCCGATCCGACCCGTAACTTTCAGGGGAAAGCATATGAAACGCTTCTGTGAGAACTGGGATTGTTGTCGTAAGGGGCGACCGATTTTTTTTTAGAATGTCTTTGCAAAGAGAATGTTGGGCATCTTGTGGGTCAAATAAAGCCACGAACGGGCCGGTATCGATGAGAGTCATCGGCGATGTTTTTTCTGCAGGGCTTTACGAACTCCCTCACGGGTTTGTGTCGAGGGAGCAATCGCATAGCCGCCTGATCCTAAGTCCAATTCTCGATAGATGTCATACGGAGCTCGATGAGTATGTTGATCAATCTCTTGGTGTAGCACGACGAGTCCTTTTTTTAAGGCTCCAGATATGGATAGGCCTGTTGACTGAATGATCTGTTTCAAGATTTGTTCGGTTTCATCGTCTAAGCGAATGGTTTTGGTTCCCATATACTCTCCTTAGTTATTCATGTATTACTAATTGTAATACACCTCGTATCCTGTTGTCAAAACTGCGCGTTAGGCAGAGAACAACGAGGTAGGCACACTCTCTACACTCCATTTGCAAATGGACAACAGCATGTTAAGGGCACCTCTAAAAACCGTCATTTTCCACAATTGCGGCGTCAGCCTCGTGCGCAAATCATCATGTATTCGCCCATACACTGTGATTTTTCGAACGTGGCTTCCTTGAAAAATTCTGGTTATTAGAGGTGCCCTTATATTAGTGATGATCGGATTGTCTAGAAATTGCCCCTTTTTAATTTGGGCTTTCCTCTAGATGATGGCAATGTTGAAAAAAGCCACCAACGGCGTTCTCGCCCTTGTGCCGTGCTCACGTACTGGCAGTACGCTCCGCGCGCCAAAACGGCTGTGGCCTTGCTGGGTGACTTTTTTGACCATTCCGTCAGTGGCTGACAACACAATTTCTTGCAGCATTTACAAGCGATCTTTGAGAAATATTCAACAGCCCTTGCTTCAGTTTTCCTACCGAAAAATATTTGGCTTGAGGATGGGCGAAGTAGAACCACTCACTGACGCTGTGGGATACATCGCATAGGATTCCGTCAGCGTAATCCCTATTGTTTTCTCCACTTGCAGCAACTCAAACAGATGCTGTTTTTCGGTATGGTCTAGACAGGCGGGATAGCCTGGCGCAGGACGAATGCCGCGATATTTTTCTTGAATGCGTTCTTGATTCGTGAATTGTTCGTTTTGTCCGAATCCCCATTCTTTCCGCACTTCACGATGGAGCCATTCGGCAAATGCTTCTGCTGAGGAAAATTTCCTAAAAAGATTAGCCCAAGGCATTGCAGGCTGAAAAGCAAAATGGATTCATTCATGGCTCTTTGCATCCTTTCGCCTACTATCATCTTCTATTTGCCAGGCTCAATTCCTTTTGGCCAAGCATGAAAGGCCAGGCCCTTTTGATTCTGACAGCCATCGTTTCAATCTGGGATCTTTCCCCTTGACAGCTTTCGAACAATGAGAGATTCTATTTACAAAGAAAGAGCGTGGGTTAACGGGGGCTTAGCAAAGGAGAGTCATGAACACTCAGCTGATTCTGAAAAAACTGCAACGGCTTTCACCGGAAAAAATTGCCGAGGTGGAGGACTTTGTAGATTTCTTACAGCAGCGTGAAGTGGAGAATCAGATGACTCAATCAGCAACTCGAGTCGCGGAACCCGCTTTCAAGGACGTCTGGGATAACCCGGAAGATACGGCCTATGACCGACTTTGAATTTGGCGATATTGTTCTTGTGCCTTTCCCTTTCACCGATCAATCCGTAGTCAAGAAACAGCCAGCCGTTGTTGTCAGTTCCACAACCTACCGCTAAATCGAAACGATATCATCATTATGGCAATCACGAGCCAACTGAATGCGCCTTCCCCAATTGGGGCTTTTCTTGTTAGCGACTGGAAAACTGCCGGTCTATTGAAGCCCTCCGTTGTAAACCGATAGTCGCCACCCTGCAAAAAACATTGGTCCAGAAAAAGCTTGGCCACTTTATCAAACAAGATCTTCAGTCCCTCCAAAACGTCTTACACGATATTTTCGGGGATCGGAGCTAGCCAACTTCTCTATTCTTACATTTTTGGCACTCCACCCCTCTCGTCAACAACTTCCGTTTAGGCTTTATCTGGATCGTATCCGAGGTTAGGCGAGAGCCACCGTTCGACTACTGAGAGCTCCATGTCTTTCCGTTTGGCATAGTCTTGGATTTGATCCTGCTTGAGTTTCCCCACAGAAAAGTACTTGGCTTGAGGATGGGAAAAGTAGAACCCGCTCACTGACGCTGTGGGATACATGGCATAGGATTCAGTCAGCGTAATCCCTATTGATTTCTCTACTTGCAGTAACTCAAACAGATGCTGCTTTTCGGTGTGATCCGGACAGGCTGGGTAGCCCGGCGCGGGGCGAATGCCGCGATATTTTTCTTGAATGAGCTCTTGATTCGTCAGTTGTTCGTCTTGTCCGAATCCCCATTCTTTCCGCACTTCGCGATGGAGCCATTCGGCAAAGGCTTCAGCGAGTCGATCCGCCAAGGCTTTGGCCATGATGGAGTTGTAATCATCATGGTCAGCTTCAAACCGCTTGCTGAGGGCTTCAACTCCAATGCCCGTGGTGACGGCAAAGCCACCAATATAATCCGCCTTGCCGCTGGATTGTGGTGCCACGAAATCCGCTAACGCATAATAAGGATCACCCTTTGGCTTTTCACTTTGCTGGCGCAAGGTATGGAAGACAGAAATCGGTTCCGAGCGCGTTTCATTGGCATAGATGGTGATGTCATCTCCCTGACTGTTGGCCGGGAATAGCCCATAGACGCCTTTTGCGGTAAACAATTTCTTCTCAATGATTTCTTGCAACAACTTTTGCGCATCATCAAAGAGTTCTTTCGCTTTAGGACCCACAACAGGATCTTCAAATATTTTCGGATATTTTCCACGCAATTCCCACGCATGGAAAAATGGCGACCAATCAATAATGGGAACCAGTGTTTCCAGTGAGAGATCCTCAAGAACTTTCACTCCTAGCGAGCTAGGTTTAGGAATGTCTGTTGCTTCCCAATCAATGTCCACGCGTTGTGCTCTGGCATCTTCCAAGGAGACAAATTTCTTGGCAGATGTTTTTGCTTCATAGGCTTCCCGCGTTTTCTGTTGTTTCTCCTGAATATCTTGAACAAAGGCCGCCTTATCGTTTTCGCTCAAGAGTTTGCGCACCACATTCACGGCTAAGGACGCATCTAACACATGCACCACAGGACTCGTGTAACCTTGCGCAATTTTTACCGCCGTATGAGCCTTGCTGGTCGTGGCTCCACCAATGAGCAAGGGGATGGTAAAACCTTGGCGCGTCATTTCTTTGGCGTTTTGTACCATCTCATCTAGCGACGGCGTAATCAGCCCACTCATGCCAATAATATCAACGTTTTCCTCACGTGCTCTTTGTAGAATCTTATCGCACGAAATCATGACTCCGAGATCAATGATTTCATAGTTGTTGCAGGCCAACACGACACCGACGATATTTTTACCAATGTCATGCACATCACCTTTGACGGTCGCAAGTAAAATTTTCCCTTGGCTTCTGCTTGCTCCGGCTTCTTTCTCTGCATCCATAAACGGCAACAAATACGCCACCGCTTTTTTCATGACCCGCGCACTTTTGACGACCTGAGGCAAGAACATTTTTCCCGCGCCAAACAATTCCCCAACGATATTCATGCCGTCCATTAATGGACCTTCAATGACATCCAAGGGCTTGGCGAGCTTCTGCCGGGCTTCTTCCACATCGTCATCAATGAATTCCACAAGACCTTTGATCAACGCATGCGACAGTCGTTTTTCTACGGTTTCCTTTCGCCACGCATCATCTTTGACGACGACCTTTCCCTGTTGTTTGACCGTCTCTGCAAAGGTGACTAATTCTTCCGTGGCTTCTGGCCGACGATTCAAGAGGACATCTTCCACCAACGTCAGCAGATCTTTGGGAATTTCTTCATAGACACCCAATTGGCCGGCATTCACAATCCCCATATCTAATCCAGCTTTGATGGCATGGTAGAGAAAGGCCGAATGCATGGCTTCGCGCACCCTATTGTTGCCACGAAACGAAAAGGAAATATTGCTCACCCCTCCACTGACTTTACAAAATGGCAGCGTGGCTTTGATTTGACGTGTGGCTTCGATGAAATCCACGGCGTAGCCATTGTGTTCTTCCATCCCCGTGGCCACGGTCAAAATATTGGGATCAAAAATAATATCTTCCGGAGGGAAGTTCAGCTTGTCCGTTAAGAGCCGATACGCTCTTGTACAAATTTCTACTTTTCGTTCGAGCGAATCAGCTTGTCCGGTTTCGTCGAACGCCATGATCACCGTGGCTGCGCCATATCGTTTGATGAGTTTGGCCTGTGCTAAGAAATTCTCTTCGCCTTCTTTGAGACTGATGGAGTTGACGATGCCTTTCCCCTGAATACACTTCAACCCCGCTTCAATGACCGACCATTTAGAGCTATCGATCATGATGGGCACGCGAGCAATGTCCGGTTCTGAGCCAATTAAATTCAAAAATTCCACCATGGCTTTTTCTGAATCCAGCAGTCCTTCATCCATGTTCACATCGATGATTTGGGCTCCTCCCTCCACTTGCTGACGAGCCACCGCTAAGGCTTCTTCTAACTCTCCA
>JAJDBQ010000091.1 GCA_029261255.1 Nitrospirales bacterium | reverse complement strand
CACCATGCAGATGGAAGTTGCGGCCTGGGAACGGGCTCGGAATACCCAAACGAAAACGATTGACTGGCAGTTCACCACGGCAGACGCCAGAATCAAACTGAAGCGTCTTTATCCGAAGTAGTGACTGTTACAGGGTACTAGAGGATCTTTCTTGCTTGGCCTCCTTTTCTGCTTGGGCCACTAACAGTATTGATGCCAAGGTCGCTTCTCCCATGATTTATTTGGCAGGGCTATCGATTAATCTCGGTCCAGGAGGATTTTATCTAGGGATTGGAGTGCCTTCTTACGGACGAGCCCTATGGGCATTCGCTTTTCCGACCTGTTCCTCGACATTCTAGGAAGCATTCAATCCACTATCATCGGAGCCATCATCATAACTCTCCCAAGCGGTTGAACTTCGGCCATGAGTGGGAGACCGATCGGCATCGCCGGCACTCCAGAGGAAAAGGTGGTAGTGGAAGAGTTGGTGGTTGATGAGGATGTTGGTAAGAAATGTTTATATTCATAATCTAGAAAAATACGTGGTTCGGAAAGAACCGCCAGGCTTAAACGAGTGAGGCCTTGTCCATCAGGGGGTTTTTGTGGATGGTGATCGTCAGATCTATGTGGAGTTTTTTCTCAATTGAAACAATCAATATTACCAAAGGATGAATTGACAAGTTGATTCTCGAGCAGGTAGATATTTCGTCGTCTTATGCTCTCCCACTGCAAATAGGTTCCAATGAGACTGGGAGGAAGACCTCAGAGGGCTTTTCTCCAAGGAGTGCTTTATGCCAGTGAATATGCTTCGAAAAAATGGGGCCAGAATGAGTCTTCAAGAGGCTCTTGATCGTGTGGGTAAACTGGAGCGACTGTCTCATAGTAGCAACCAACACGAAGCGGCATTGGCGGCCATGCGTTTGAAAAGTTTTGATGTGGAAACCGCAAGGGCTCCTCGAGTAGAACCCGTCGTCACTGATGCCACAATTCATGGTGAGAATCTCAATGCTGACAAACACATAGAAATTCTGGAAGTAGCTCCTGAATTTCCCTATGAAACGGTGGATAATATTGTCGTCGAACAATCTTCAGAAAAATCGAAAGTGAATTGGGATGAACTCCACTTCGAGTTGATTAAGAAAGCCCAAATTATGGGAGCCGATGCGTTACTCGATATTCAAATGCAAGGGACCGCAAGCCAGAAAATTCTTGGTGCAACGGCGTTGAAGTATCTCACTCCTCTGGAAATTTTAGAGATCGAGCAAAGCCAGTTTTTGGAAAAAGACGAAAAGGCGTATGAGGAATCCCTCAAGGAACGACGGGATCAGGATACAGCACCAGGAATTGGCTAATAGCATATCCAATCTGCTTGAGATGACGAATTCAGATCATTGTTGATGGTGGGGTGTTGGGCAGACTAGCCTTACCAATATGATACGGGATGTTTGCTTGCCTGAAATGAAATGTGTGGTACCGTGACCGAATGCAAAAGCAGCGGGTGATGAGAGGTTTTCATTCATTCATTTGACGTGTGATGAATAAAGGGTTGGGTGAGATTGCTCCTTCATTCTATTGTTGATTGTGCCTATTGGTTTTCTCTCCTCTTTTGATGTTTTCCCAAATTTCTTATTCAAGCATTCTATTTGGAATCTCTTTGACCGATTAATGTTGTAAAGCTGAAAGAAACATTTTTAAATAGTGTTATCTATGTCCATTGTTCAAAAGCTTGGTGCGTTTTTTATAGTAGGATTCTTCTTGCTTCTTTCCGGAGTGAGTCATGGTGAAGAATATAAGAAATTCGAAATACTCTCGGTTGGGATTCGCGGGGGAGCCAATTTAGATTATGTCAGGATTCCTCCTGGTGAAAAAGAAGATTTTCAACAATATGATGTCATTGGGATTCTTGGGTTTCCAGGCAGCTGGGAATGGCCGAGAGGCTGGGAGGGGCGGTATTTGTGGTATGCCTCTGCTGGTGTGATCAAGGCTGCCGGTGACACGGGTTTTATCTCTACTTTTGGCCCAGGGGTTTCGTTTTCCAAGTGGGATTGGAATCTCTCGTTGGAGTTTGGGACGGGTGTTGTGGTTGTTGGCGATGAAACGTTTGGAAAGCAAGATTTTGGAGGTCCCGTTCAAATTCTTGGTCACGGTGGGATCAGCTATCATTTCCCTGCACATATGACGGTTGGCTGGAGATTTCAACATTTTTCCGATGCGACAATATATGGTACCGATAATCGTGGGGTAGATCTTCACTTTCTTGAACTCAGTTATCGCTTCTGAACTGTTTCCTTTTCCTCTCTTTCCCCCAACGGCAGATGTTTTTTCCTATCATTCCCGTATAGTCCGAAAGGACTAGTATTTCATTTTTTCTATGTAGTGGTTTGCACGTGTGGCATTCTGCAAAATGCTTTTCATTTATTGCCGCTTCTTGGTAATGTCGAGAGCAATGCCGTCGAGACTTCAGTCAGGGCAAGGATGTTGAATATGTTTTCACTGCATCGATTGATCGCAAGGCTATAGAGGTGTCCTTAGTGTCGAATGTGAATCGAGGTAGATCGTAGAATCCCTCGCATCATTTGTTTCTCGTTTTCACTCATCTATCACTCCCCTCTTTTTCTAATTTTCGGCTGATCGTGCTTGCCAATTCGGCGGGACGTCGTTTGTGTGATGAGACGCTGACTGACCTGGTAGGACTCACGTGTAGTCGTAAATTATTGACAAAGGGTTATTCATGTTCATTGCGAAAAAAATTAGTGCGATTCTCATTTTGGGTTTGAGTCTATTTTTCCCGGAGGTGGGACATACTCAAGAGCCTACAGAATTCGAACTAATTTCAGTGGGGATCCGTGGAGGCATTAACTTAATTCCCGGAGGAATTCCACCTGGGGAGTATGAAGATTTTCAACAGTATGATGTCTTTGGAATTGTTGGGTTCCCGGGAAAATGGGACACACTCTGGGGTGTGGAAGGCCGGTATCTGTGGTACACCTCTGCTGGCGTCATTAGAGCTGCTGGAGATGAAGGGTTTATCACGACCTTTGGCCCAGGCTTGGCTTTTACAAAGTTGGATTGGAATCTCACGTTGGAAATGGGGACAGGGGGGGTTGTCGTAAGTGATGATACCTTCGGCGTGCAAGATTTTGGTGGTAAGGTACAATTTCTTGCGCATGGTGCTCTGAGCTATCATTTCCCACAGAACATTTCCCTAGGCTGGAGATTTCAGCATTTTTCTGATGCGACGCTTTATGGGCAGGGCAACCGCGGCATTGATTTTCATTTTCTCGAACTCAGATATGGATTCTAAGCCATATCCTCTTTGTCCTCCAACCGTCGTTTGGACTGTTCCCTGAATTCCTTAAATTTTGCCATGGCATTTTAAGTTATTGGGTTCGGAGATTGGTCCAATGCCACTCAGCCTCATCAGATCTAGGGCACGACGTAGACTGCAATGCGGTGTTATTTTTTTCGCTGTTTGGCGATGTCGAGCGCAGCGACGCGGTAGGTTTCGGCAAGAGTCGGAAAGTTAAAGATGTTTTCGACAAATCGATCAATATGAATGTCGTGGAGGAGCCCCATTTGCCCAATGTGAATCAGTTCGGTGGCACCTTCGCCCACAATATGAACGCCAAGCAGTTTTTCCCCTTTGTCATCTGCCACCATTTTTAAAAGACCATTGGTCATTCCAGAAATTTGTCCGCGAGCAATCTCTTGAAAATTGGCTCGACCAACGAGTGCGCCACCAAACTTGTCGATGGCTTCTTGTTCACTCAGGCCGACACTAGACATCTCTGGAATAGTGTATATACCCATGGGTATATGTTCGGGGACATCCCCAGATTCCAAGCTCAATGCGTGGCAAACGGCACGCCGCCCTTGTTCCATGGAACATGACGCCAGAGAAGGTGGACCGATCACATCACCAACCGCATAAATATGGTCGGCAGTGGTTTGGCAATGGTCATTCACTGAAATCAATCCGCGAGAAGTTGGCGTCAGTCCAGCCGCTTGAATATTGAGGTGTTCAACATTGGCAACGCGGCCAAGCGCCACAAGCATTTTTTCGCTCTCAAAGGTTTCGCCATTTTCCAATTGCGTGATAACTTTCGAATATCCATCCCACTGTGCTGATTGAATTTTCTGTTGCCCGCGATAGGAGCCTCCGGTTTTTTCAAAAGCCTCGCAAAATTGGTCAGTGAGTTCTTTGTCCATAAACTTGAGTGGGCGATCAGCCGTGTCGATCATCGTGACCTGAACGCCAAGGAGAGCAAAGATTGACGCGTATTCGCTGGCAATGACCCCGCCTCCCAAGACAGTCAACGATTTGGGTAAATAGACCAATGACAATATTGAGTCACTGTCAAGAATATTTTCATGATCGATAGGAATATTGTCTGGCACTCGAGGGCGTGATCCTGTGGCGATGACCAAGAGGGGCGCGGAGAGCATCGTGGGTTTCCCGTCCAATCCTCGGATCGAAATTTCTTGATCTGAATGAAATTGTGCACGACCATGAAATCGATCAATGCCATTTCTATTGATTTGCTCTGTCATAAATTCGCCGTGGGCGCGAACCACTTTGTCTAATCGAGTCATCATATTTGCGATTTTAAGATCATCGCGCATTCGAAAATCAAACACATCTGTCGCATGAAGAAATTGCACCATTTTTAGTGCAGTCTCTCGCAAGGTTTTGCTCGGAATTGTTCCTTGATACACGCAAGCTCCACCGATTTCTCGTGTTTGTTCAATGAGTGCCACATGCTTGCCGGCTTTGGCGCCTTGAATGGCGGCCTTTTGGCCAGCGGGTCCACTCCCGATGACAATGAGGTCGTATGAGCTTGATGAGGTCATGTTAAAAATGATTCCACGCTTAGTTGAATGGTTTCTTTGAGTTCAAATAAGGCATCCATGTCTTCGGGATAAAAGTTTAAGTCTTGTACGACAGGGAGTGCTCGTATGGCGGCCTCGTCAAGAGAAGATTGATCGACAACGGCTGAGGCTAGATGATCAGCCAGACAGGTAATGATAGCTCCCTTTGTGGGTGACGTGGCCTGATGGTAGGCCTCGTCAGGATAGAAACGAATCGCTTCTTGAACCGGCTCGGGTAATTGCCAAGCTTCAGCGAGTTTGCCACCGGCCAGAATTGAGAGTTCTTGAATGATGGTATCGATCATTGACCAGGAAGGTTGAGGAGATTGCTCGTCGGTGTTTTGAAGGATCAAATGGATGATGAGGGGTTTGCCAATCGTATGAAGAATTCCACACAAAAAAGCATTCTCCACATTATGCCGATTGAGACGAGCGATTTCTTTTCCGTAGAGCCCTGTGGCCAGCGCCTGACGCCATAATGCTTGTATCTCTTTCTCGAATCCTTTGACCTTGAAAACTCCGCTTTGGACTGACACGGTAAACGCCAGGCTAGCCAGAATATTCATTCCCAACCACGCAATAGACTGTTGCAAAGAGACGATTGGTGATCGGGCTGCATAGGCCGGAGAATTTGCAATGCGTAAGATTTGTCCGGCAAGAGCTTGGTCTTGCTGAATGAGCGCTGAAAGTTTAGTGACGTCGGCATTGGGGTCACCAGAAATTTGAAGCACCTGGTTGGCCACTACGGGCAGCAAAGGTAAGTCCAATGCATCCTGCTCCAACTGGGTCGTGATACGACTGAGGAGAGCGTCAATGTCTGCTTGCTGTGTTGGACACGTCGACGTGAGAGTCATGTCCTAACTTGTCGGTTTCTAGGGTATAACCTTTAGAGTAAACACTGAATGACGGCTCAAATGTTTTGGGGGAGGTCAGATGGAGTGGTTGTCTGAGAGAAGTGTGTTCTTAATCTGTTGTTAGCTAAAAACTCTTGATAGAGTATATAGAACACAGCCTTGGCTAGCCTGAAGGGGGCATGTGAACAAGGACTATGCTGGACGAGGGACGCGTAAGGGCAATGAGAATAAGAGTCATGTTTATAAGGAGGGGCTGTTGAATATTACTCAAAGATCACTCGTCAATGCTGTAGAAAATTGTGTTGTCAGTAGCTGCCGGGAATGGTCAAAAAGCCCCTCAGAGATTGTGAGGAGGCAGTCGTGAGGCGTCAGGAGAGCAGGCAACCAAGTATGGTCAAGGATGCACTGACAGGCTGTTCTTTAATCTTGCTCCTCGCTTTTTACTTCTCACCCCTTACTCATTCAGGGAACACCGCAGGTGGTTTTTTCAACATTCCCAAGGAGTGAATATGGAGATGTGGAGTAACGTATTATCGATGGCTTGCTTATAAGGAGAACATGCATGAACACTTTAGCTAGCACCATGACGACCTCATTACAAAAAATTGAAGCCCATGCCAATGTCATCATCGCTTCGCAGCAGATGCGCGATAAAAAGGTAGGATCTCTTGTGGTCGTTCGTCATGGGGAGCTGATGCGAGACCAAGAGGAAGAAATTATTGGGTTGATCACCGAAGCAGATATCATCCGAAAGGCGGTAGCTGCAGAGCAAGATTTACAAACGACTTCGGTTGATACCGTGATGACGAGTCCTATGATCACGGTCGAGGCTTCTTGGCCTATTGAGGACGCTTTAGAAATGATGAGAGACAGCGGAGTTCGTCATCTTTTGGTTGCACAAAATCGAGTCGTGGTTGGTCTAGTGTCCCTCCGTGATCTTATCGCAAGCGAACAATAACAGGCGTAACCAAAAAGCTCGGCACGACGTGTTTGTTCAATAATTTCTCTATTCGAGGGTAGAGTTTCTTGACGAAGCAAAGCGGTTGCTGGAGGTGTTATCAACTGTATTTTCGTCTAAAGGTATAGACCATCAAAATCAAACCGTATTATGGTGCTCCTTGAGGCACTGGTGGAGGCTCGTTGGTCATTGACCAAGTTGAGCTTGAGAGGCCTTCAAAAGGATTGCTTCCATTGGGTTCCCAAAGAGCCCATATGAAGATTGATAGAAAAATCAGCAACACAATCACTATTCCCACGATGATCGTGACTTTTTTTCTTGAGCGTGAAGAGGAAGAAGCTCGATCTTGGGATGGGGAAGAGGGAAACCAAAGTGGAGAGGCGTGGCGCCCAGCTGGATGACGGCTCGTTGAAGGTGCGGCTGAGCCCATTTTTTGTAAGAACGACATTTCCTGTTCTTCAGTGACAGAGGGCTTTTGAGTACTGGATTGCTGATTTTCGGTAGGTGGGATAGGCTTAGTAGGTTTTCGAATTTCCTGTTCTTCATTGATCGGCGGTTTTTGATGATCAGATTGCTGAGTTTCTGCAGGTGGGATGCGCCCAGCAGGTATTCGAACTTGCCGAGTATAGGGGGTTCCACAATGCGTACAAAGCCAACTTTCTTCTTTGGATTCTTCGTGAACTGGAGTATTTTCTGAGGCATTGGCGCATGAAATTCCACAATGTGGACATGAATGGGCTTTTTTGGAGACCACCCCTCCACATTCGGTACAAGTTTGCAGTTTCTCTTCTGAAACTCCTTGTTTCCCTGGGTGCGGATAGGCGCATTGCGGGCAAGCGAAAGCTAGAGAAGAAACTTCATGCTGACATTCAGGGCAAGCAACTAAGGCCATTGTATTCAATTTCATTTGTTGAGAGACTATTCAATATAGCATATGGACACATTCCATCGCCCTTCTCCTTAACCTAGAAACAGCAGTTGGATCACGAAAGTCTACATAACCTCTTCACGCACCTAAAAAATTCAAAGATCTCTCCTCACCCACAAGATGACCACGAGATTTGAAAATTTTCTATGAAGATGAATAGCTTGCACAGCTTTTATGCGCTCAACTACCGTTTCTAAGTTTAAGCAAGGTCGATACCTTAAGATTGAAATGAAAATTCTCCATGAATTCAGAGATATGCAGATTTGCCGTGAGAGAAAGATCCTTCTAGCTGCATGCTCTGACCTTCAGCGATTTCCTCTAATCTGAATGGCTCTCCTCAAGATTATTCTTGTCTGTCGTTGAAATCGACTACATTGAGTATTGAATTTTTCCCTAATTAGATCAAATTCTGTAACATTTTCTTATCTTTAGGGACTCATCAGTAACAAAGTGTTTGACCTTTTTGATAAAATTTGTTTATAGATTGCGGGTTTATGCGGCTGCCTTTTACTTCCCCCAACATTCTTATGAGGATGCTATGGAAACTATAAGCGAGAAAGAGGATGCGATCACTCAATCTGTGAGCCAACGCTATGCGAAAGCTGTGACCAATGGCGAAGAGATGTGCTGCCCAACCGGGTATAACCATGAAGATTTAGGGAAGTTTATCCCCGAAGCCGTGTTAAAAGTCTCATATGGTTGCGGTACACCGGTCGGCCTTTCGACTGTTCAACCAGGAGAGGTGGTCTTAGACATCGGTTCAGGAGGGGGAATCGACTGCTTTGAGGCCTCGAGAAAAGTTGGGGCAACTGGCAAGGTCATCGGTATCGACATGACTGATGAAATGTTATCTCTTGCTCGTACGCATGCACCCACCGTCGCAAAAAATTTGGGCTATCCTGCTTCCAACGTTGATTTTCGAAAAGGCTTTGCCGACGCGATGCCGGTAGACGGCGATCAGGTTGATCTTATTATTTCCAATTGTGTCATCAACCTGGCGCCTGACAAGAAGAAAGTGTTTCAAGAAATGTACCGTGTTCTCCAGCCTGGTGGGCGGTTTACTATTTCGGACATCGTGGCAGATCAACCCATTCCTCAATACATGATCCATGATAGTGCAAAATGGGGAGATTGTTTATCAGGTGCACTGACCATTCAAGACTATTGGGGTGGTTTACGCGACGCGGGTTTCCAGGGGTTGCATCAGGTGACCGTGATTCCCTGGAGAGTGATTGATGGGATTCATTTTGTGTCTGTGACGCTAACAGGGTATAAAACTGCTGTGGCTGCCTCTTCTGCTGCACCGGCGTTTGCCACATTAACTGGCCCATTCTCACAAGCAAAAGATGAATTGGGTACGATATTCCACCGCGGCGCACCCCAACAAGTCGATGAACAAACGGTTCAGTTATTGTCTCTCCCGCCATACAAAGATCATTTTGTCATCGCTGATCGTCCCATGGCCCTGACAAACCAAGATCCACGACTCGTCGTAGTCTTGCCAGAGGGAACTCCATGTGTTTGGGAGGGTCACTTCGCGATCCTAGCAGGTCCATTTTTAAGTGTGAGTGACGATGACGGTCATCAGTATCGATGTGGGGAACCATTAGAAATCTGTTCAAAGACACTCAAAGTCCTCCAGCATCCTCAGTATCAACCGTCGTTTGGCACGATTAATCGAGCCCGGGAATCTGTGACGGCGGAACCCGTGATTTGTGGAACCTCCACGGAATGCTGTTAATCACAAATTTCTGACATTCATGCTTCGGGATACAATAAGAGCGTGTTGAATATTTCCGTCAATAGCAGATAGGGCCACAGATATGTTGCCTATGGCGGCTCGGGACTGTTCAAAAAAGTGCGCCCAGCAAGGCCTCAGCGGTTTTCGCGTGCGGAGTGTACGTTTAGTACGTGAGCACGGGAAAAGGGCGAGAGCACCGCTGGCGGTTTTTATCAACAGTCCCAATAAGAAAAATAGTTGTGGTGCCTTTTTTTAGCGAATCTTTCACAATGCCAAATTCCCCACTGCCTCTTATTCCAGCTCCTCTGTCTTTGTATCCTTCGCCTTCTTTTGAAGATGCCTTGAGCTCACATGGCCAAGGCCGACTGATAGCCAAGTCGGTTTCCACTCTTCAAGTGAATATGGGAAAAGTGTGCAACCAAACGTGTCATCACTGTCACGTCGATGCTGGGCCACAACGAACTGAAAGTATGAGCAAAGATACGATAGATCAGATCATCGCGGTCTTGGATCGGACACCACAGATATCTACGGTCGATATTACTGGTGGAGCTCCAGAGATGAACCCGCACTTTGACTATCTGGTCGAACAATGTCGGCTTCGTGATCGAAAGGTCATCGACCGATGCAATCTGACTGTCTTTTATGTAAAGGGGAAATCGCATCTTCCCGAGTTTTTGGCGAAGCATGAAGTTGAAATTGTTGCATCACTTCCCTGTTATCAAGAAACGAATGTTGATCAGCAACGTGGCAAAGGTGTGTTTGATCGTAGTATCAGTGCGCTACAAACATTGAACAAACTCGGATATGGGGTAATGGGAACTGGCCTGAATCTAGATCTGGTCTATAATCCCCAGGGAATATCTCTTCCCCCTCCCCAGCGTGAATTGGAGCAGGACTATAAATCAGAGCTCATGAGTCGGTATGGGATACAGTTCAATAGACTCTTAACCATTACGAATATGCCGATCAGTCGCTTTCTGGAAGATTTACAAGAGGTTGATCAAGTTGATTCGTACTACACGTTACTCGTGAACAGTTTTAATACGACGACGGTTGAAGATGTGATGTGCCGGTCGTTAATCAACGTGGGGTGGGATGGACGCTTGTCTGACTGCGATTTTAACCAGATGTTGGATTTAACACTTCAAAATGATTCACCGCAATGGATCAAAGATTTCAATCTTCCAAATTTAGAACATCGTCCTATCGTCACGGGTTCACATTGTTTTGGCTGCACAGCAGGAGCTGGGTCTTCCTGTGGTGGAGCTCTCGCCTAAACTCTTTATCGAAGCCTACCTGTAGTTCTCCCTATTTCGCTCAATCGACCAGGTGATCTTCACTTTTCATTCTGGGCACTTCTAACAACCGTCCTTTTTCGCGATTTCGGCGTCAGCCTCGTGCTCAAATCCTCATGTATTTGCTCATACACTGCGGTTTTGCGCGCGTGGCTTCCTTGCACTCACTAAACGTGGTTTTTAGAGGTGCCCTCTATGTAGCACTTTCGCGTCGAAAGTGTTTTGCGCAGTCTTGGCTACAGAAATAATACCGCTGTCCACTTATCTCTTCGCTGATAGCCGTTCCTGCCGTCACATAGGTCTTGCACACGGGATCTTGAATCATCACATCTTTACCTGGAGTTGCCTCATCAGGCTTGGGTTCTATCCAGGCACGAGCAGCACGTCGGACCATATAGAACAAGATAATGAGCAGAATAAGGATGATAATGATTTTGTACATGACAATGACCCCGTCGATGTGTTCTGTTGATTGATCAATTATTAGTACCACTTTTGATGAGTGAACTCCAATGACAGGTGTCGAAGTCCTCATCTGCCCTAGGCATGCAAGTGGCTATACTGGGGATTCATTGCGGTGAGTTTTCGGGTCTTGATAGGATTTCCAATTCACCGCTAGGTACATTAGGAGGGTGTTGAATATTGGGGATATCAAGAGGCAAACAGACCCAGGAACGCATTGACTAGCAGTAGCTTCGGGGCGGTTCAAAAAAGTCCGACCAGCAAGGCCGCAGCCAAGTTTGAGCGCGGAGCGTACTTCCAGTACGTGAGCACTCAAAATTGGCGACCTGCCTATGCGAAGCCGCTTCGGCAGGCATGGAACTGCTGGTTTGTCGGCCGAAGCTTTTGCGAAGGCTGGCCGCTTTTTTCAATGGACCCATTACGGACTTTTGGCACAGAAGGGCCTATACCATGGTAACCATTACATTAATGGGAGATTTGCAAACGACAGATGGGGAGAGGTCATTGGGGTGTGAGGTTGACGATTCCATTACCATTAAACAGCTCATTCGCAAGCAAGGCAAACCCCTGCGGGAAATTTTTCAATTGTTAAAGCAGAAAAAAGTGATGGTGACGGTCAATAAGCGCATTGCCAGTGAATCAACTGAAATCTACGATGGGGATGCCGTACAGATTGTGGCTCATGACGGGCTTGGGCGGAGTGGATTGACTCCTGCCATGTATTGAGAGAAGCTCACAAAAAAGCAGGGCCAGAAATTCTGACCCTGCTTTTCAATCAATGAGCTTGAACTGAAGACCGGCGTGAGGGGATCGGTAGATACCGGTCACCAAAGCAATAGGCAGCTCTCTTATTTTTTCACGCCTAGAATAGCGTCCTTCGCAGCCTTTGCGACACGGAACTTGACTACTTTTTTGGCAGGAATTTTAATGGCGTCACCGGTTTGTGGATTACGACCCATGCGAGCCTTCCGGTGTGCAAGTACGAGCTTTCCGATTCCTGGAACCACAAAGGCATTCTTGGCTTCTTTGTAAGCCAAGGCAGCAAGGTAAGAACTCCAATGAATTTCTCCTCAAACGAAGATTCCTCGCGCTGGGCTTGTTTTTTGGTTGACAGTTTTTAAGTCTTTCGGTAGACTCTGCCGCCGTTGTTAGAAGAGGAACGCAGGTTCCCGTCGTACCTTGACTGAAGGTTTCAAACAAGGCATCCCTTCCTTGAAATTCTGAAAAACCAAATGGGCTACGTTACTAATCATTTTTAATGTGAAGAGGAGGTCCGTATGGGAAAAGCCATGACGAAGTCGCAGATTGCCGATCACCTGGCCAAAAAGGCGGA
>JAJDBQ010000010.1 GCA_029261255.1 Nitrospirales bacterium | reverse complement strand
TGTGATTCCTCGTGGCCATACCAAGCTTGATGATCAACCCCATACACCAGACCTTCCTCAGGATTCTCGGCTTTGGAAGACCTCCATGGCTGATTGCATGCGTTGTCATGATGGCAAGCAAACTCATGAAGGCGAAGTGTTAAGTAACCGTTGTGAAACGTGTCACCTGCCAGATAAAATCGGCGATTTTTTGTTCTAGTAAGGTCCTCCGTTTATATGTCTAAGCCGATTCTCGAAGTACGAAATCTGACGAAGAAATTTGGCGACTTTACCGCAGTCGACAATATCTCCTTTGATATCCATGAAGGGGAAATTTTAGGTCTGCTGGGGCCTAATGGCGCGGGGAAAACGACCACGATTCACATGTTGCTGGGTCTGATCGCCCCTTCCGCTGGTTCCATCCATATGTTTGGCCTGAATCTGGCTGAGCATCGTGAGGAGATCTTGCGACAGGTGAATTTTTCTTCGACGTATATTTCTATGCCGTTTTCGTTAACGGTCGAAGAAAATCTTAAAGTCATTGCCCGACTCTATAGCCTTCAAAATATTCAACAGCGTGTTGATGACATTCTTAAAAAGTTAGAAATGAGTGATATCCGCTCTAAGCTCACAAGGAAATTATCGACAGGTCAAATGTCTCGACTGACATTAGCGAAGGCGCTCATGACCGAACCGAAGGTTCTTTTCTTAGACGAGCCCACGGCCAGCTTAGATCCAGACATCGTGCATAAAATTAAGGCATTTTTGAAAGAATATCAGCGAAAAGCGGGCTTGAGCATTCTGTATACCTCGCATAACATGCGTGAGATGGAAGAGATGTCGAATCGGATCATTTTTCTCCAGCATGGGCATATTGTGGCTGAAGGCACGGCTGACCAAATTGTTCAACGTTATGGGCAACGTGATTTAGAGGAAGTCTTTTTGAAGTTGGCAAGGGAGCCAAAAGCACAATGAACATCGGACGAATCGGAGGGTTACTCTCTCGGCATCTCTATCTCTATCAGCGTAGCTTTGCGCGCATGTTAGAGATTTTTTATTGGCCATTTATCGATTTAGTGGTATGGGGTTTCATTACCGTGTATTTGAAAGACGCGGGAGTGTCGCTCCATGGGGCTGTCGCTTTTTTCTTGGGAGCCTTAATTCTTTGGGATGTTCTCTTCCGGGCTCAACAAGGCGTGGCCGTCTCATTTCTTGAGGAAATGTGGTCTCGAAATCTCATGAACCTCTTTGCAAGTCCTTTGACGGTTGGAGAATACCTGGCTTCGACGATGATCATGAGTATTTTGAAAGTCACGGCCGTGGCCAGTTTGATGATGGTCTTTGCCTGGGTATTTTACTCGTATGATATGTTGAAGATAGGCGTATCGCTTCTCCCGTTTATTTTTAATTTGGTGTTGTCGGGTTGGATTATTGGGGTTCTTACAACCTCGATCATCATGCGATTTGGGCAACAAGCAGAAGTCTTGGCTTGGGGGATGGTCTTTTTATTTCAGCCGATCTCCTGCGTTTTCTACCCTCTTGAAGTGCTTCCACCCATCCTTCAGTCCATTGCGTGGATGGTCCCTCCAGCCCATATTTTTGAAGGTATGCGCGCCGTACTCGTCGAAGGAGTCATTCCTATCACACATATTGTCTGGGCTACTGGGTTGAACCTGTTCTTCTTTGTGGTCATTGTGGCGTGGTTCTATCACACGTTCAATATCTGCAAAGAGAAAGGGATGCTTGTGCGTGTCGGGGAATAGCCCGCTCTCGCTGTCGTGCCTCTGACTTTCCTCTTTTGCCAGACATTCTGCACATCTGAGGCTTCAAATAGATGAGGTCGCCGTCTTCTCTAATATCCTTCTCGTTTTAAACAGATATTCTCTAGCTGGGTGTGTTCTCGGCTGCACGTTTGTGCAAGGAGGTGGGAGTGAGCTGCTGAGTCTGTGACAGCGGTCAGCTTCAATTGATGGCAGAGTTGAATGGTATAGATGAGTGCTGCTGCTGTTTTGATCATTGCCCAACCATACTCAAATTGACGAGCTTGTTGTCCTTCAAGTCGTTGACGGCTCAAAGCCTGAACGATTTCCACATTCAACGAGTCGTTCTCCCAGGTTTCCTCCTGGAATTGAAGCCATTCTGGACTGTTCTCAGCTTGAGCTGTCTCGGCTGCATCTTGGGGGTCGGCAAAAAGGCCCCGCTGAAATCGGCGATCATTCAGGATTGATTCGTGAAAGCGATGACGCCACGGCGGATCTGATAAATCTTGATTGACGGAAGAGATTATCTTTGGTGTCATGGAGCCACTCAGGTCATGCCCTTGAATGATTCGACCTGCTTTTAAGTGTTCTGGATGATAGTCTCCCATGCGATCGGGAAAGGCTGTTGTGCCCATCAAGGGCGTGAGTCGGAGAGCCATGAAATCTCGAAAGTGCACCGCCCCATAATCCTCAAGTAAGCGCTCAAGTGTGCGCTCATGGCAGAGATGAAAGGGGTAGTAAAGGGCGTTCATCATTCAGAAATAGGGTCTGTTGAAAAAAGTCGCCAGCGGCGTTCTCGCCAGTTTTTCGTGCTCACGTACGATGAGTACGCTCCGCGCGTAAAACTGGCTGCGGCCTTGCTGGACGAACTTTTTTGAACCGACCCGAAGCCTCGATGTCCAACGTCTTCCTGGCGAAATATGCCATTGGATATCCTCATTATTCGACACTCCAAAATATAAAGTAGATGAAGAGGGTGGTTGGTTAATCCGGCCATAGGATTAGTGTGAATGGAATCCGCAAATCTAATGTTATTGATTAGCATTTAGGTGAGTAGCCAAGCCAGATGTCTGATGATATCTGTACTAAATAGTTGAGTATCTTGTTTGAATAAATAATTCATATAGTTCAATAGGGAAAACTACATTGGTATCTTAGTGATTGCCAAGTATCAAGTTAAATTAGTACTTTAGATATTTACGTTGAATTATTTCAATGGTCCTTGAAGTCATAACGAGTAGGGGAGCTGGAATCGAAACGCATATATAAGGCCTAGTAGCAGGTGGGTTACTCTCGTGTGCCGAATGTAGATTTGATGTAAGGAGTCAGGAAATAGGCGCCAATGGATAGGCACATTCCCAGTGCGGCTCCAAGCAGACCACTAATGTAGACCCCAAATAGAGGGAATAGAAACATCACAAGAATCATCAGGAGGGCGATATTTTTGTGTCCCTCATAAAAGGCCTGACGATGTTTGCTCTTCAGTGAGTCGCTCAACGTCGGGTCAGAAGGTAAGCTCATGGTCGTACGGTATTAGTAAGAGATGAAGAAATAGGCAAAGATCGAGAGTGCTATGGGTGCGCCACGCTTGTCCTGTATATGAGAGCGAGATCTTGATGAGGGTTCAACCTTATGGGCGGTGATGATTTTATCCGTACTTGTCATGTCTTCGTCTCTTTCTGCCGGCATGTTCTTCATCAAGGGCCTTACATCTCTTCTCCGCCTTCAAGGCAAGCCGTACATTCATCCATTTTAGGATCGCCATGTTTACTGCAATAATGACGTGAGCATTGCCCGCAGGTCATGAAGCTCATCTTGACCCATCCGTCTTCTCCGCAGACATAGCAATTCTTTTCTCGCTTCGCTTTTGGCATCTTGTTTTCCTCTCGTATCGTGTTGTCAGTGACTATCAATCAATCGTTTTATGATGCACCTCTCATGCTTCCAGGGTCCGCGTATTGCCGTTCCGATGAAGGATTGGATGCTAGGCGAATAGCTCAATCATCGAAGTCGATGCTTTGAGCTGGTGCGAGAGTGGGTGCTCATTGAGGACAGGGACGGCAGCCTACATTAGGAGCCAATGTTCTGGCAAATGGGATTGAGCGAACGTCAGTAGAATGTGGGTATCTATGCGTTTCAGTCTTTGGGGTGATATTCCTAGGTAAAATGATCTGAGAGAAAGTGATTGCCAAATTGACTGCATTTTGGGTATCTGTATGTTTAAAGTTGACATGAGGGCGTGGTCGTCCAGGCCAAGTAGTGAATGGATCGTGATTTCACCAAGGAGGGAAAACCGCATGGCATGTGTCCGATGTAGCGGGCTGATTGTAAAAGAGTCTGTCTATGACAGGGAAGGAAGCAGTCAGGTGATCCTCATGGATCGCTGCCTCCAATGTGGGCATATTGAAGATCCCGTCAGCGCGCGCAATCGCGCACAAGTGAGCCAATCACCTACTCAGAAGAACAAGGTTCGTCGCGACCCCGAGCATCCGTATCCTCCGATTCAGTTGGCTAAAGGGTAGGATGCAGCTTCGTCGGCATCAACGAGAAATAGAGAGCATTTGTCAAGAGATACTGGATGGACGAGGTCTGACTGACATCGTCTGTGCCGTCACCCCCGGCGGAGGGAAGAGCTTATTGCCTCAGATTCTTGCAGCACGCTTAATTCCCAAGATTGCAGATGCGCTGTGTTGGATCGTTCCCCGTAGTGTTTTGCAAGATCAGGGCGCTCGCGGCTTCCAGAATCCTGGTCATCGAACGCTGGTTGGCCATCGACTGGAAGCCATGATGACCACGAACCAGGCCCATCCAACCAGGGGTTGTGCTGCCTACGTCACCACCTATCAAGCCTTAGCCGCTGACACCCGCAAGGTCAACGCAAAAGAATTTCAACGAAAGCGATATGTCCTTGTGTTGGATGAGCCGCATCATCTCGAAGAAGCCGGCATCTGGCACGAGGCTATTCAGCCACTATACGATCGGGCTGTGCTGAGAGTATTGATGAGTGGGACATTCGATCGCGGGGATTCCGCGCCGATAGCATTCCTGCCATATGTTGGCTCTGCGCGTGGGGATCGCATTGATTGGGACACCACGGAGTCCCGTGCTGTGATTCGCTACACCTTAGCCGATGCGTTGAATGAGCAGGCGTGCATTGATCTCAGGGTTCATTATGCGAACTGCCAGGCGACGTGGTTAGATGCTGGGGGAGTTGAGCATCATGTTGAAAGTTTGGCGGAAGCTGGCAAGCAAACGGCGGCTGCGCTTCTCACTGCGCTAAAAACTGAAGCAGCACTTGAACTTTTGGGAACCGGTGTGAAAGATTGGCAAGCGCATCGTGCCACCCATCCCCGATCGAAGTTGTTAATTGTCGCCGCTAATATAGAACAAGCGCAGAAGTACACGGCCTGGCTTCAGTTACGCGGGGTGCCTGGTCAAATTGCCACGAGTGAAGATTCCACAGCAGCGCATCATGCGATCAAAGCATTTAAGCGACAGGGTAGTGGGGCGGTGGATTGCTTGATTACGGTGGCCATGGCCTATGAGGGACTGGATGTCCCAGCGATCACCCATCTTATTTGTTTAACGCATATACGGACGAAGCCATGGATTGAGCAAGTTGTGCATCGAGCCACGCGCATGGATCCGCTGGCTGGACCCTATGATGAGCAACGCGCCTATATCTATGCTCCGGATGATCGGCCTTTCAGGGAATGTTTGGATTTCATTTTGGCGCAACGCAATACAGCCCTAACGAGTTCGACGTCTTCCGCATCGACATCTGGTGCTGAAGCCTTCCTGGATGGCCAGGGATTGTTACCGCTGATGGATCGTGCGGCATCAAGCATCGAACCCCTGCATTCCGGAGTCTTGGGCATGAGTAATCAAGCCTTGTGGGCCAATCTCCCTTCACCCGCGCAATCAGAAATCTATCAGGAGACGCCTAAAGAGCGACTGGATCGTTTGCGAAAACAAATAGAAAAACATGTCCGTATGCACGAACAATCTCGAAAACTTGCCCATGGCACTGTGAATCGCGCAGTCTATTCACAGTTTCGAAAATCACGCACGACCATGTCAGAACCTGAACTGCACAAAGTCATCAAGTGGGTCAATAAGGCATATCCTCTGTAGTGCTCAGGTGCGATTTTATCTCGTGCGATTCCTCGCAGTAACCGAACCCCAAGTCTACTATGTCTGATGCTGTCAGTCAGAATGCTCACCAACAGGGACTACCGTTTTGGTCACATGGATTTCGCCCCTTCTTTTTTAGCGCAGCGTTATTTGCTGGTATCGCGATTCCTGTATGGGTGCTCATGCAAACTGGTACCTATGATCTAGAGGGAACGATTCCTCAAAGAGCATGGCATATACATGAAATGATTTTTGGATTTTTGGCCTGTGTCATGACCGGCTTTCTCCTGACCGCGTTACCGAATTGGACCGACTCTCCCCCGATGAGCGGGGTGCCCTTGATGGGGCTTCTCACTGTATGGGTAATAGGGCGATTGGCCATGTCCCTTCCTTGGTTTTCTCCACTCCTCTCGGTTCTCGTGGATAGTGTCTTTCTGGTTGTGGTCGCGGTGATTGTGTGGCAAAAGATTATGGCGGCCAAGGCCTGGGATCGGTTGCCGATGGGAGTGTTGATCAGTCTGTTTGCCTCTGCCAACGTGCTTTTTCATGTGTTGTGGATGAGTCAAACTGTTGTTGATGTGGCTGTGCGAATGGCCCTGACAATTATGATGGTATTGCTGGCCTTAATTGGTGGTAAAATCATTCCAAGTTTTACTGAAGATTTCTTTGCTGAAAAAGCTGTAGTAAAACAGCTGGCGGCATTTTCTTCGTTTGATGGTTTCTCAATTCTCCTGCTTGTGGTCACCGGAGTGGCTTGGATGATTGCTCCTGAGGCGACTGGAGTTGGGTATGCGTTTTTATCTGCCGGAGTGCTCCATCTTTTTCGCTTGACCCGTTGGTATGGTTGGTTGACGGCGAGTGAACCATTAGTGTTGATTTTGCATATCGGATATGGCTGGTTGGCCATGTCGTTTCTGATTCTTGGAACATCAATTCTTGGCATTGGAATCGATCAAGAAGACGCGCTTCATGCACTCACGGCAGGAGCTGTTGGTGTGATGACCTTAGCCGTCATGACTCGCGCTAGTTTGGGGCATACAGGACGAGCCAAGCATGCTGGGTCCCTCACCCTCATCATCTTTCTGCTGGTGAATGTGGGTGCTGCACTACGAGTCTTCGGCCCAAGCCTGGAATGGTTGGGTGATCGTAGTCTCGTTTGGGCCGGAGGTTGCTGGAGTGGGGCCTATTTGTTATTCGCCATGGGCTATGGGCACATGCTCTTTGGGAAAAATCTAGAGGAAGTCTGATCGCACTGATACATGTTCAGCTGGCTGAGGGAAAAGACAATTTTCAGGTAAGGGCGTGTTGCATAATACCGAATTTCAAAGGCAAATTTTGCGAAGGTTGTCCGTGGGACGACTGGCTTCGGGTCGGTTCAAAAAAGTCCGTCCAGCAAGGCCGCAGCCTTTTTTGCGCGCGGAGCGTACTTTCTGTACGTGAGCACGGAAAAAATGGCGAGAACACCGCTGGCGGATTTTTTCAACAGACCCAGTAAGGGATAGACTCACTATGGCGATACAATGGTTCCCTGGTCACATGAATACCGCGCGGCGAGAAGCGGAAACAAAAATGGAAACGATCGATGTCGTGATTGAACTGCTGGATGCGCGCATGCCAGAAGCGAGCAGCAATCCGATGATTACAGAATTGCGTGTACAGCGTCAGCGACCCTGTCTCAAAGTACTCAATAAAGCCGACCTTGCAGACCCTGTGGTTACCAAAGCCTGGCTCAATTTCTATAACAAGCAAGACGGTGTCAGCGCCGTCGCCCTCTCCTGTAATCAGTCAGGCCAGGCGGCTAAGGTGCCGAATCTTTGTCAACCCCTCGCTCCCCATCGCAATAGCTCGACGAAGCCACTTCGTATGCTCATCATGGGGATTCCTAACGTCGGTAAATCAACATTCATGAATATGCTCATCAAGCGTCGTCTCGCCAAAGTCGGCAACGAGCCGGCAGTGACGAGAATGCAGCAACGTCATACCTTGAACGACCATATGACCCTCATTGACTCACCTGGACTGTTGTGGCCAAAAATTGAAGACCCGGAAGTGGGATTTAAGTTGGCAACTATCTATGCGGTGACGGCGAAGATCATCGTAGACGAAGAAATAGCTGATTTTCTCGCGAATATCCTTCTCGCTCGTTATCCGCAGCAGCTCACAAAACGGTATGGGTATGTGGGAGATGATCCGAATGCCGAAGATCTACTCGAAGCCATCGCAATCAAGCGAGGCTGTCTTTCAAAAGGAAGAGGTGGAGGAGTTGACAGAGAAAAAGCGGCAAAAATATTGCTGCACGAATACCGAAACGGCATCTTGGGACGTGCCAGTTTAGAAGCCCCAGAAGCAAGCGAGTCGTCAGTCTGATCTGCTCCTTCCTGTACATATTGCTAGCAATAGTACAGGAGAGAAACTTCTAAGACTTTTAACTTAATTGCACGCCTAGCTTTCCATCATTTCCAACCGTGTATCAAACTCATGTCCACAAGATAAGCATCGGATACAGTCGGATTCGACGATCGGTTCGTCATCTCGGATGCCCATACCGCCACAATCGGGGCACCTCGCTAAGTGCAGCACCTCGTCTTGAAGATTTTCATACCGAGTGCCTCGTAAACAAAAAATCGGTTGGCCATCGAGCAACCATGGCTGACAGGCTTTATTGACAACAGGGAGAACAAGGTAATGATGGGCGGCATAATCCTGAATTGCTTCGGGAGTCGTGAGCCCATCTTTGATCAATTTCTGAGTTTTAGCTTCATAAATGCCGGAATCTAGTACGACAGCTTTCGTTGGGCCCATGAGATACCTCCTTTTTTACAGGATGAATCTGTTCGTCAACGGATATGCTCAAATACGTATGTCATAAAGATCGTTTGGCACAACAAGATGGGGATGAACCTGATATTTCTAACTATATGACCTGGGGAGAAAAAAGGAAAGCCCCGATTAAGAGACATGATGAATCCTATCCGTCAATGGAAAGTCATGTGAGAGAAAAGTCGATACCCGACAATAGAGGAAAGGGATTCTTATCTGACGCTCTATTGTCGGAAAATATCTACCATCATCGTTCCTGGTATCCCAATTATTTCTGGCGAAGAAATCGGGGGCGGTCACGCAGGGCGATCATGCGAATCAAGTCACGTACCGAAAGGATGCCAACGATTTTCCGATTTTCAGTGACGGGGAGGTGACGAATCCATTTTTCTGCCATGAGGTCGCTGGCATCATGGATTGTTCGGTTAATGTCGATATCGATGAGTGGGTAATTCATGACCCGCTTGACGGAGAGTTCATCGAGATCTTTCTCTTCACTCAACACTTTGTGAACCAAATCCCGCTCGGTGACAATGCCTGTGAATTCTCCATCCTGCTGCACCAATAAGGCCCCAACTTTATTCGTTGCCATGTGTTGTGCAGCTTGGCGAACCGAAGCCGAAGTGGCAATCGTTTCGATAGAGGTTTGCATTAAGACGCTGAGTGGTCGATACACATTATCCAATTCTTGGATAGGTCCCGACTCGGCATACACAAAATAGCGAACCAAGTCACGAATCGAAATGAGTCCCACTATTTCTTCGCCTTCTGCGACACAAAGATGTCGAACGCCGTGTTGCTCCATCGCATGACTGGCATCAAGCATGGGTCGATGGCCCTCAATCGTTTTTAACGGGCTCGTCATAATCTGTGACACTGGAATGGAAAGGTCAGCCGGATAGGCGGCCATCACTTTGCGCACCAAATCTGTTTCCGAAACCAGTCCTATAATGGGTTGCTGATCGAGGTCTTGTCCTACTCCTTGCACAACCAAACACCCAATTCGCTTCTCTGTCATATGGGTCGCAGCATCCGCGGCACTGGTTGTTTCGCTGATCAGCTCAAGATCCTGCTGCATGAATTCAGTAATGGCGACTGCGGGAAGATCACTCATATAGACACCCTATGAATTGAAAGAAAGAGGTTAAAAGTTGCGAGTGGGCCTTATGTAGAACATCAGGAAACACGATAGCCACTTGTCCATTCTTAGTGAGGAGTCATCGTCTAGAGCGAAGACTGCGTAAGGGTAGCGTGAATATAGCATGTAAGCAACATGATGCGGGGTGTCGATAGCATGGCTATCCCGCGTACTATCATCACTCAGAGATCCTAAGGTACATAATCATGTTGGAGCCGTGAGTCAATAACAGAGCAGGAAGATTATTTTTAGAGATGGATAGGAGCGTCGGCTCAGTGAGGAACCATTGGAGAAATGCCAAGGGATTCTGCTGCGTTCATGGCCTCTTCAACATGGTCGACCAGCACAAAATCTACCCCACGATCAAATAAGTCCTGAAGATCTTGCTGTAACTCTTCTTCATCTCTTCCTCTAAGCCACGAATAATTTACACGTACTCCTGCCTCATCCAAGCGAGCCATAGTTTCTGGGCTTGGTTTGCCGCGTATGAATGGGAGGTAGGGTACTTCGATCAGCTGGATAAACTCAGCACAAGAACGAATCGTCGCATCAATATATTGACTACGAAAAAGTTCGCGGCTCATATTGGCCACCCAGCTTTTTTCTCCGGTCTCGTTCGCAATCTTGCGCACGGAAGGCACCGCTTTTTTTCTGGCCGCGAAGATGACTTGGTCCATGCGTTCAGCCTTTGCGACGGTTTCCGCAACGAGCATAGCGACATGTGGATCATTATTTTTTATGTCCACATTGATCCAGATATTATGAGGCATGATGGCGAGAGTTTGCTCAAGTGTCGAAATATGTTGTGGGTGGTCTTCCCCTTTGCATGATTTCAGATCCAACTCTTGTATCTGATGGAGCGTTGATTCGGAGATGTGTAAGGTGTGGACTTTGTCCGTGACCTCATCATCATGTGCGACGATCACAATATCATCAGAAGTAAGACGCACATCGAGTTCAATTTGGTGGACACCTCGATCGATTGCCCGTTGAAATGCACCAAGGGTATTGCCGGGGCATCCAAGGAGGCCACCTCGATGGGCAGAAATTCCGCGTGTTGGAAGATCAATGTTTGGTGTCGGCGGGAGTGGGCATGAAACAGGGACAGATGCACATCCAACCAAAAGTATGAGACTGGCAATCGTCGCGCCAATTAATCGCCATTGTGCTTGCGGTAATCTTATGTGGTTCTGAGAACGGTTCATGGCGCGTATCCTTTTGCTAGTTGCCCACCATGGATTCGGTCGTGCCAGTTATCAGAGATACTAACAATGCGAGCACGAAGGCCTGCGCTATCCACCCTATGGCGCACACTCCAACGGCACGGTACGGGCTACGATAATCCAGAGCTTGCCGGACGGCAATAACCATGGCGATGAACATCCATAACCCTGCAAGAAGGTTGACCAGAATACCCATGCCTGGAATGAGGCCAAAGATGCGAATCATGCCAGGGGCACTCGAAAAGCCAATTGTGCGAAGTAACTGCCCATGATAAGCGGACGTTTGGGGTTCTGGAAGAAGTTTTGTGCCAATGATATAGGTCACGAATGCCCAAATGTACCAACCGAGTAAGGCTCCGACCGTGCCAATCAATAATCCTATGAGACCACCATCGTGTATAAACCCAATTCCAGCAGCCAGACTGGAGAGCAGTACGACGGTCATCGCTTGCCTCATCGACGTTTTGTCGGCTTCCACCTCTTCATAAAGTCGAAGGTCGAGTTTGGCTGCACGTATCATTCGATGAACAAATGGGGTCACAATGGATGCCTTGCTTTCATGAAGGAGGACTCGTATGAAACTGAAAAATGATTGTGCCCGAGTGGAAGAAGAGAATCAATTGTGAAGGGGGGGACTGAGAATGCACAGTGAGTAAGCACGTTTGGAATAGATGAAAGCGCGAAAAAACGTAGATGGAGGTAAGGGTCTGTCGGTGGCTCTCAAGGGCAGGCTTGTGGGTGACTATGCTGATTGAAGAGAACTTGATAACCTAGTGTGGTAGTGACAATCTTGGCTATCTAAATGCCGGCTAGAACGTGATGGAGTTTTTGGAGTCCATGGGTAATGTTATTTTTCAAGTAAAGAGGATTCAACATGAGTGAAGAGCAAAAGCCAGTGTTTACTATTGAAAAAATCTATGTAAAGGATTTATCCGTAGAAGTTCCTCATTCGCCCGGTATTTTTCTTGAACGGGACGCTCCTGAAGTTCATTTAGAATTGAATGCCAAAAATCAACCTTTTGATGATGGAGTGTATGAAGTCATCTTGACGGCGACACTCACAGCCAAGCTCAAAGAGCAGGTGATGTTTTTGGTGGAAGTGGAGCAAGCCGGGGTTTTTCGCATTCGCCATGTCTCAGAAGATGAAATAGGGCCAGTGTTGGCTATTGGTTGTGCAAATATTATTTTTCCCTATTTACGGGAAACGGTATCTGATGCCGTGACACGAGCAGGGTTTTCGGCAGTCATTCTGAGTCCCGTCAATTTTGAGACAATCTACCAACAACAAAAGACGGAAGACAATTCCAAGGCAACAAGCTCTGAGTAGCCTGGTGAGCTATGTTGGCGGACTTTGTCAAAAACGTCTTGTTCGTTTCGTCTCCAAAGTAGTTAGCAATGGTGTGGACAAAGTGTACTGACTAAAAATCAACGATCTACAGGCCAAATGTCTTCTGCGGATAACAATCCCCGAAGCCAAAAATAGCTTTTGAGGGTCATCTAATAAGGTCGTATTTTTCCCATTGTTGCTCACGAATATTGATGTCGGTTCTGGGATCGATAAGAGAATTTTCGGTGCTAAAATATTTGCCTTCGTTGTTGATCCAATAATTACTTGCTCCGGCCTCCACACGATAATGTTCGCCGGTGGTAGGGTTCGCAATGATACTCGTCTCACTGATCATGTCGATAGTTTTCGCTTGCCCTGGAGTCACCATGCTGCTTCTTTTGAGATAGCCCGCGTGGTTGATATCCAGAATGTCACTGTTGATTTTTGCAACGCTCGAGCTTGATTCACTTCGAGCAAGGATGGCGTTCATCCTGCGGAGGTGTGCGGCTTGGGCTTGCGCTGTTCGCGTTGCCCATGTTTCAGCATTTCTTTTTAAAAATGCTAATAATTCATTATTTTTGAATATTTGATACTGCGGATTGAGTTCTTGATTTTCTACAGCATACCTGAAGTCCGCCTTGGCTCGATCAAAGTCTTTGTTCGATGAGTACATATCAGAGTATTGAACGCCCCACACGGTAAGGGCACCATTTTGGGTGACGTTCTGAACCAAAATACTGAATACTCGAGTGCCATCCTGACGGTCCCATTCAGCGCCGAGACTGTAGGATTTTCTTTGACTCAGGCCTTGGGGCATTCCTGCAGAGACTAATTCATAAACATTATTCACTTTGGGCAGTGGGTACGTGGTGATGAGGGAAAATCCCTGCTGGGACAGGTACTGACTGTGCTGCTCCCGTGCAAACTGTTCCAGTTGCACTGGTCGTGCGACATTGCCTCCAGCCCTGCGCGCAGATTCTACTGTAAAGGGGTCATCGGAATAGACGAAATGACCAACATGGCCTGCATACACCTCAATATTGTTCGGTCCTACTAAAAATACATTCTTGGTGTTTTCTCCAGGAAAGTGCCAACCACTGGGAAAGGGAAATTGAGTCTTCACCATGCCATTTTTCTTATCGTATAAGTTTTGGAAAGTGAGATTCTGACGTTGAGTGACGAGAGGGGTCTTGGGAGCGTCTTTAGTGTTCGCAACTTTGGCAGCAGTTTTAGCCTTTCTGTCCTCATGTGCTACTGAACCAGATAACTCAATATCAAAACCACTAAATTGAAATGTGCCCTTTCCGGCGGCCACGATACCCACGGCGCCGCTACCCGTTCGATTGTTGGAATAGGTCGACTTCTCGATGCCATTGACCAAAAGGGCGATATCATTGCCCCGCTCCTCGATTGCAAGTCTAATTTTCTCGGGCGTGAAATTGTCTACGCTGAATTTCATGATTTCTCTAAATCCTTGTTCACCTTTGTGGTACAAACCAACATTTTGGTTATTGCCGGCGGTGAATAAAAAATAGGATTTCGGATTAGGCTGAAAACCGTAAAGGAGTCCGGCAAGTGAGTCAGTCTGCGCTTGGCTGTAATCCAGCTCCACCGAAATTGTTCTCTGACCTTCCTCATCTGAACTGAGATCCGCGAAATAATACCGAATGGCCCCATCCTCGTTTTGATTCTCCATGAGCACTGAGTCGCCGTTATTTTGCACCGACCAGGGTTCTTCCATGCTGGACTGGATAATGGAGGTTAAGGGCCCCATATCAGCTTTGCTAGAATCGCAGGCACTCAGAATGGCCAACAAAGCAACAAACAATGTGTTAACGATTCTCATAAATTACCCCTTTGATTTATCTAACATCTATGAAGAATGTTCACCCTCTAAATTTCTCGTATACGCTATCAGGCTGTAGGAGTATTATTCTAGGTATGTTGCTGACTTTTTCTTATGAAAATGGCCAAGAGTATGAAAGCCATGATTGCCATTGGCGTCATCAGGACAGCTGCTACGGCCCATCCCTCGCGACCACCATCGTGAGCCAGCGATGTCTGCCTTGGATCATCCGGGTGGTAGTACACGGTCAAGATTCGTCCTGGCGGCCATTTGTGTTGCTCTGTATTCACAATGTCCTGATCCATATCTGAGAATATCGTATGGCTGTTTTCAGTATACTCTTCGTCGGCAACCCTATAACTGAAGTTGGCTATTAAGCCCCACTCTGGTGGCCCACCTGTGCTCTGATATTCGATGCTCGTTGTTAGCACTTTGGCTTCAATCTCTACCCATTCATCGGGGCCAATTGAGTTCATTACGATACCGACGATAATCATCGCGATCGGCATAAGAAGGCAACCAATTTTCATAAATTGCCGAGGTACTGGATCCAATGTCGTATCCTCTATGATTGCTGAAAGGGAATATAGTCCCAATGAGGGGTGCCAGGGATTAGCGGCCCCTAAAGAATATCGTCCCCTGTAGTCTGAAGCAATCCTGTTTTTAAGCAGAGTTGAGTTTTTTTCAGTGATTTCATTATTCGAGTTTTGTGGACTCACTCTCAACTTGAATCCAGGAAGGCCTGCCGTTTCTATAGCGTTCACTCATAGCTCTGTATAGAAGACATCAGGCAATATTCAAGGTAAGAAATAGAGTGGGGCAACAAAACATCGCTAGGCTGAAGCAGTGCTCGCTAAAAAGTTCAATTCGGTTCTGAGGCTCGGATGAACCTGAGGCGGAATAGTCTTCAGGGGAAGGTGAGGATATTGGAGAAAACCTAAAAAACAAATTCTCACCTCATCCAACGCCATCGTGGTAAGAAGAAAGATGGGAGGGGAGATCGAGTTTTGGGCTAGGGGAAATGTGGGTGTGATGTGTGCATCCAAGACCTGCTGCCAAGAATCTCTCGAGACCAGCCCACATCGGTTTACATTATGGAACGATTTTCGTAGGGTGGGGGAATGCAAAGGGGATTGTCACCAAATACGTATTTTCGTTTCAGGGATTCATCAACATGAATGAAAAGATTGCAAAGTGCCGTCTCATGCCAAGGTTGAGGATTTCTTCATCGTCCCCAAGCCTTGCAATCTTTAACATTTTGACGCTTGATCAAGCTCCACCTGTCACATACGGCGGCCTTAGGGGCGGCTATTCCTCGTGAGGCTGCATAGCCCGCCCTCTCCGTGATAGTGACGTGCCCGCACGAGGAGGAAAGTCGAAAGTTGATTCCAAATCTCAGGGACATCAGAGTGCGTACTCCTTTACAGCGAAGTATGATGAGGTTGCCATCTCGCGGAATGTTGGGTCTGATTGGCCGCGCATGCCTGACGATGGCATTGTTCGTGATGATCGCTACCTTGAGTCCGTCGGTTCACGCTACAGACGGCGGCCAGGCGAGGTTTCAGCGCATTTCAACGCAGTTCGTCGCAGCATTAGGTCCTCCAGGTGCCTCCTCCGGGAACGGCGCGGAGTCGTGGGGTCTCTGGCCTTTGGATCCGGGTCCTCGGGGAGTGAGATTGAGCAGCTTTGAGCAGTTGGAAGAGGCGGGTGGAGTCGCCCCAGCACGTTGGACATTCGACTACACAGACTGGTGGTTGGAGGAACACGGCCTCATCATGGAACAGCCGAGATTTCCGATTCCGCCTGGCAAATACCTGGTCACGGGTGACCGCGAGGTCTCGACCGTGCTGACCATTCATCCCGCTGACAAGGATGGAAATAGGCGTTGGGAGCTCGCTGATGATGCGACGCTCTATGACGTGACGCACTTGGCGTGCCGGTCCGCGCGTTATACACCGACAGACAGTGATCGTTCGTGTTCTCCGGCAAATGTGCAGAAGACGGAATTCCCGGTCACTCCAGGGGGGGCAATGCCTAGGGTCGAGGGATGCAAGAAGCAAGACTATGCGGTACTCTTCGTGATCGCTGTGGCCCTGGAAGACGAAAGCCAGTGACGCCGGCAAGATTCATCGCGTATAGCATGATGCCGCCCAACAAGCGCATACCGTCTGGCAAAGTACTCGCGACGTTTGAGGTCTGCCACTGATGTATTGCGTGATGCAGTAAGACGGAACACTGAAAATACGACTGCGAGAAACGATGCGTTCAAGCGTTTAGTGTTCTGACAGCCGTGTATGGTCAATCAATCCGTGAATTTTCCTCTTACTTCAGGATGGTATTTGTTAACATGAACAAAATGGGGCTCCGTCTAAGCGCGGTGACTGCAATCGAATCGCTGACAAATTAGTAGATGATCTCCAGGCGAATAGTCTGTTCAGGGCCCAATTATCGTGAAGTTGCCAATAGCCTTGGGAACTCCAATTTGAAATACTAGATGAAAGGAATGGTCGGTATGATTCTTCTGACGGAACAGGCAGTGACGAAGCTCAAGGTGTTAATACTCGAACACCCGGAAGACCCCTTTGTCCGATTGAAGGTGCGAGACCTCGATGAGGACCGATTGTCGTACAACATTACCCTTGAAGATAAGATTCAGCCTGATGACGAGGTGCAGGAGGTTCAAGGATTGACCGTGGGGGTTGAAGGGCGAAGTGCCTCGCGCATGAAAGGAATTACCCTGGATTACCAGGAGCCAGACGGGTTTAAATTTATTCATCCTGAACAAGAAGGGGAACCCAAATTAGATGTGTTTAATTTGAATTGACCGAACCTTATGCAGGACAGAGGCTCAAAGTAATCTCTGGCCAACAGACACAAGCGGTCCGTCCGCTCCTAACCATGTTCTTTTCTAGAGAAGGCAGCCAGAGCATGGCCATCGCAGATGACCTATCCGACCCATGGCTGTCAGATGCAGGAAATTGCCGAATTTCTTCGTGGACATTATTAATAGAGTTACCTCTTACACATTTCTCATGGCGTTTTCCATCAGTCTGAAAACTCTTCTTTCTCCGGAATGCGGGTAAAGGCAATCTTGGTTCCCACTTTTTCCTTATTCAGTGTTCCTAACTGCAAGGTGGAAGAACCATAGCGCTGATTAATATGATCCATGGCATCGGATAGGGCTTTATCCTGTTTTTTTGATTGTTGCGTTTCTTTTGAAGAAAATAAATCCAAAGTAATATGTTCACCGGCTTGTAAATCATGAAGTGTCACAGCTACCTGTTTGAGATAAACGCCGTTTGTCTGCGTGAGCATCTGATGCCACAAGTCTTTCAGCTTTGCCAAAAAATCTCCATTGGCTTGTGAGGGTTCTAATCGCGCGGATTGTGCCCATTTCCCGCCATCCACATCCCGCACCTTTAATTCTAATTGGCCAGCATACAGTTCATAGCGTCGCAGACGAGAGGCCGCTTTAATCGTCAATTGCCGGATAATGGTATAGGCCTGATCCGGTGCCCGTAATGCTGGCTCTAAAACACGGCTATGTCCGACCACTCGTTTTTGCGTCTTGCTTTCTTCGATGTCATGGCCATGAAGCTGATACCAAAACCGTTCACCGCCAACATTGCCCCAAATTGCACGGGCCTGCTTGGGAGCAAGATGATAAAACTGCTCAACGGTCGTCACCCCACCGCTAGTAAGACGGCGCATCATATTAACGTTAATGCCCGTCAAATCTGTCAGCTTTAAAGCAAACAAAGCCTGTGGCAGATCTTGTTCTTGTAGTAACACCAACCCATCAGGCTTTTGCATGTTGGAGGCGGTCTTGGCCAGAAAACGATTCGAGGCAACCCCGATCGAGCAGTTAATCGCCGGTCCGACATGATCCCATATGCCCTTTTTAATCTGGTGAGCCAGCTTCATCACATTCTCGGGCACTCTTTCCTTGCCGAGCAACTGACAGGCAACTTCATCGATAGAGCAGACCATCGTGATTGGGATATGGTTTTGCAGTTCATGAAAGATCCGGTGATGATAATCAACATAGACATCATGTCTGGCTTCCACACAGATAAGCTCAGGACACAATTTTTTGGCCTCATAAATCATAGTCCCTGTTTTAATGCCCAAAGCTTTCGCCTCATAGCTGGCCGCAATCGCGCAGGTGCTATCCGTCATCATCGGGACAACCGCAATCGGTCGGCCCCGTAAGGCGGGCCTGTCTTGCTGTTCCACGCTTGCAAAATAGCTGTTTAAATCCAAAAACAGCCATTTGAGAATGTGCGTATTTTCGTCTACGGCCATGTTCTACTGATGGCTCCAAACAAAAGGAAAATCAAGAACACAAGGGGAACACTTTTTTTGGATATAAGAGGGTCGATCTGTGCAATGGTTTTACTGTATTGATTCAACTTTGACCTGTCTCCTTTGCGCCTTTGTGCACCGGCATCGATCTTTCTAATATGCCGACTGAAGGTGGTCGCATCCCGCTGAAAATAGGCGGCCTGCATTCAAGGTCTTTCATCGACTAGCCCGCTCCATGTCTCCTCCAAAAGGATTTCTGATACCCATTTCGATGAAGGGAATAACGGAGACCTTACCCGATTACGCGCAGGAACCATGTGTGAATGCATGACCTGACCCCGAAGAGGGCCCCGATGATGGGCCTTGTCTCAACATGCAAGAGAAGATACCATTTTTACGTATGTGAAAAATGCTGAACGATGGGCTTAGTCATTGCCAGAAAATTTGATGATCACAGGAGCCCCGTCTGAGAAACCAAAACTAACATACGTGGGGATTCCCTTGCGGAGAAAATTCGAGAAGTGTGGGCCGACGCCGCTTGGTGAATAATTGGTCGACCGAGAACACTAAAGAAAGGACAGCCGACATGGATGGAACAGGGTTAGCGATGATTGCGAGCGGAGTGGTGGTTGGCATGGCAGCCGCCTTCACCGGACTGGGCGGCGGATTCCTGCTGGTCCCTCTGCTCTTATTCCTGGGATTCACCGCCCAGAAAGCCGTGGGCACGTCATTCCTCGCGATCCTGATCATCGCGGTCTCGGCGTTATTTGCCCATAACAAACTGGCCAACGTGGATTACAAGTACGGGCTTCTGCTTGGCTTGGGTGGAATCGTGGGCGCGCAAATCGGCGCACGTCTGTTGCCCGAAGTGCCCGCTGACCTCTTCAAGAAAGTATTTGCCGTCACGCTTATGGGCCTCGCCATCTATCTGTTGGTCAAGAAATAAGATGATCCGATGCGTGCCCTCGGCAGGGTTTTGACAAACGGAGACCGTTCCCGCATATTGCTGGTAGGCATTTGTCGGATTTCACCTCGTCTCACCTTTTAAGGATTTCTCTGTGGCCATGTGGTTCCTCATTCCAGCGCTCAAAGCCGTGCTTCCACATATCGGCACCATCATTTCAGCCACTGCTCCGGCATTTACCAAAAAAGGCGCGACTCCTACGACCGATCAGACACAGTTGTTGCAGCAACAGATCAGTGAATTGCAAACCGCCGCTTCCCAAAACGCTACACATGTCAAAGAACTCGCCGAACAGTTACAACGCACCGTGGCCGCCATCGAAGAGGCCGCCACAGAAGCCAAAGGTACACATCAAAAGGCTTGGCAACTGAGTCTGGCGGCGATAGGCATCTCCGTTCTTTCCCTCTTTGCCGTCGTGTTGCATGTGCTGACGTTGTAAGTCCTTCCCCTAGAAAATCAGAGCAAGTGTGCAGCTCATGCAGGGCGTTCCAGAATTGGTCAACGGCCATTCACACCACCGTTCCCTTGCCCAAGGTTTCTTCTGATTTAGATCCAAAAACAACACGGACTTCGTGGGCGTAGAAGCCATAGCATCAATCTCCCCTCATCCGTCATCCCCGCAGGTGGTTGAACTTGCCGATGCAGTCGTTGGCAGGGGAGAGGATCCATCCTTATGGTTGCCCTCCGCATGCAGTTAACGGCCATCCATCTTCCTTTCCTCAAGCGACCGAGGCCTGAGGAAACCTAAAAGACAAATTCTCACCTAATATAACCACATACCGGTAAGTAGAAACGGGAGGAGAGAAGGGGTTTTGGGCTGGGCAATGTGAGTGTGATGTATGAAAGCAAGGTCGGACTCAAAGAAAAATCCATCCTTCAGGAAAAAAGAGTGATTCTAATGGGTGACCCTATTGCGATAGCAATCGAAAGTTTCCGGATCTGTGTGCTTCGGCTAGCGCAAAAAAAATCTTCCGCTTGGCATTCAGTAAATCTTGTTTGGGATTGGCCATTTGGAGTTGTTCTTTGATGAAGAGGAATACTCTCTGAAGCGATAACCTGTTTATCTCTTCTGTTCAAGTTTTGCTGGCGGAGTGTATGACGAAATTTAGAGAACGGAAGCTGGCGTTTATTCCAAGGTTGTATTAGACCGACACGAGGGATTCACAGGTTTTCTGGATGTGTTTTCTGATCTTGCCGGGCAAAGCTTTTTCGGCCAGGCGTAGCTCATAGGCCTTTTGGATGTTCATCCAGAATTCCGGTGATGTGTTGAAAAAAGTCCCAATTCGTAACGCCGTATCGCCGGTAATTCCACGTTGTCCTTTGAGGATGGCGGTGATCCGGTTAGCTGGGACGCTAAGCGCCTTGGCCAGGGTGTTAGCGTTAAGCGAGGGCTCAGAAGGTTGTAAGAATTCTTCTAGCAATATCTCTCCAGGATGTATCGGGCGCATGCCGTTTTTATCATATTGCCGGCTCCTTAGTGATAATCGGTAATCACGACGTCATAGGGTCCGTCTGGCTTCCATACAAATCATATCCGCCATTGATCATTGATGCGGATGTTGTGTTGACCGGCCCGATCTCCTTTTAATTTTTCAAGGGGGTTAGTAGGAGGGACCAGCAGGTCACGTAATCCGGTGGCACTATCCAACATCGTTAGTTTTCGTTCAGCGGTTTTTTTTAATCCTGAAGACTGCTTTACCGCTTTTCCTCCAAAGAACTCTTTGGTGTTGTTGTCCTTAAAGCTCTTAATCATTCTTTCAAAATTTATGGGATACGTAAAAAGTAAAAATTAATGACATTGTTTAGCCATCAAGCAGGGAGCCGGTCAATATATGCAACTGCTGTGGCTCTGATGAGTCGACTTTAGGTTTCTCGAAAGCGAGGATAAAATTCGAATTTTTATCAATTAAGAGAAAGCGGGGGTGTTCGACGACGACTGTCTGAGGGTGATGTGATGGTTTTTTTAGATGCCGGGGTTCGTCCCAGAAGTGGAGGTCCTATTGTTTCTTCAAAAGGACCCAAAACTAAGTTGGCCGTGGCATGGCCCTCAGTGTTCCCTGCGCTGTTCACCGTCGCCGGGAGCGCGAAAGCTCGTTGCGCTCAAACACTGCTTGCCTTCTCTCCGGTCCCGATTGCACTGCTCGGCCATGCCACCAGGCCAGGGAATTCTCTGGAAAGAAAATGAAGATGCATTCCCGGTAACGACTGTGGGGTATGACGAACAAGGGAAGGGTAGTTAATCGAGGGTGTTAGGCCAAGGCGGCTTTAATCTTTTGGGGCTGTTGTCGCAGGTCCAAAACCCTTTGCACGTTTACGGTGTTTGCATCATCCATTTTGTCATAAATGGCGTAGGGGAATCTTTTGGCCAACAAGCGGTGATATCCAAAAATCTCCTGGTGAATTCCGGCATACAACGCCAAGGAGTCGATGTCTGCAAATATGGCATCAAAGAGATATTTGCCAACTCCTTCTGTTTGGTTTTAATAAAATTGTCGACCTGAATGAAGGTCTTGCAGGGCAGAGCCCAGTATCCTAATCTTCATTCAAATCCTTTCCGCAGTGCCTTTTTCGCTTCCTTCCAGTCAAGAATTTTCTCCTGCCCCGCTTCGACTTTCAGTTCTGTTTCTTGTAATAACGATTCATGCCATGCGGGAGATTGAACCGATTGGTCTTCGCTGGTCAGGTCTTCCCAAAGGGCTTCCATGATTCGGAGCTTTTCCTCACGAGACATCTGTTTGATCTCTAGGATGTCTTTCATCGTTTCCTCCCTTTAGCCTTTTGGGCCATATGCGGACGGTCCGTGCTTCATGTGTTTATTGTACTTGAAGGATTCTCCAGTATCTATGAGGATTTTCTAGGAAAAGTGGGTAAAGATTTGGGGACCTCATGTTGAGGAGCCTGGAAAACAGATGAATCCTCTCCTCTTAATGCTTGCAGGAATGATGGAGAAGGAAAGATAGATGCCAGGGCTCGGCCAGGGAGCCGAGGTCCTTTTGTTTCGGCAACAGTGGTCAAGGCATCCTCAAGACTGAAAATGAAAATGGGGACGACTGCGGGGATGACGGGTGTGGCAGGCAGATGAGTGTGTGTTGAGTTGAAATGGTGCTTCTACCTCCCCTATCCTCTCCTTACAAAGGAGGGGGAGTGAGGGGCGGTGATGGATACCTGATAGTGAAAGTGCGGAGAGAAACGAAAGCGGAAGTATCATTCAAGCAATTTTTGTATGCATTCATCACGGGTCATAGAGAAATGCTCCCCGATGTCTACCAAGATGGCTGAAAGAGTTCCCACGCGAAGAGGATTATGGTTGGGGATGGTGATGTGGTGTTCCCCTTTTTGTGCGCTGGTTAATCGAATGTGGCTGCCGGTTTGTCTTGTCTCCCGGTAGCCTAAATTCTTCAATTTTTGAATAAGATCTTCTGCAGATAGGTCTCGCGGTAATTTCATACCGCGATGACTTCTTCCCGTACGTGATGTAGCCGAATGATTTTTGGGATCTTTTCTTCGTCAAAGTGGCATTTGACCGCATCACGAACCTTGGTGTGCAGTTCAGCCATATTATCCGCTTCGGTGAAGATTGATACTCCCAAGGCCCGTGCTGTGACTCCTCCTTCGGGTGCATCTTCTACCAAAAATATGATTTCCGACATTTGAACTCCTTTTACGTAGGGTCATAGTATTTTGTGATGTGTTTTTATGCTACCGAACCTTTTGGGAAAAGTACAGGTAACAGAAGGAGAATCCTGTCAGGGATTGCCAGGAATGACAAGGCCGAAAGATGGATTCCCGATAACGACTGTCGGGGATGACGGGTGGGGCGGGCAGATGGGTGTGTGTTGAGTTGAAATGGTGCTTCTACCTCCCCTTGCCCCTCCTTACAAAGGAGGGGGAGTGAGGGACGGACGGAGATGGATGCTTGATGACGTATGTTGGGAGTGACTGAGGAGCGGGAATTTCGCTTGTTTATGGTTGAGGTGTTCGATTGATATCGAAGCGGTGTTTTTTGTTTTTATTGAGGTCTGTGGTTTGATCTCTCCTAAGAAGTCTGCAGAGCTTGGACGTTTGACGACGACACGGTTGGTGGCGATTGTGAGTACCAGGTGGAGTAAGACATTAACATCCGTATCTTGCTCAGCGATGTCTTGCAAGATTTGCATGTCTTTTTTGACGAGTGCTGATTTTTCTTTGTGAGGGAACATGGGCTCGAGATAAATCACTTGGGGTTCAAACGGGGAGTCTCGGGAAGGTGAATAGGCTGGAAGTAAGCCAGCACCGAAATTTCCGATTAATTAAAATGAGTAGGAACTGAACGGGAATGGCGTTATACGTCGTTATTCCCATCAGCTATTTACTCAAGCCTCTCACCGATCATATTTACAGAGCGTTTCGCGAGGAATAGAGTCATCCTTCCCGTCAATCCACTGCTCTCTTTCTCTTCGTTCCATTCTTCACATTCTCTTGTGGTAAATCATTAGGAATTTCCGATATCCAAATTTTGGTAAAGTAGAACAGTTAGATCGTGCCAGGTCTTTAAAGGTAAGAGTTCAAGAATTACCAGAATGGAGAGAGCTATTCTTGCGGGCGATTTCTACGTTGCGTTGAAAGCCTTGATATTTTGCTCGGCGAGTTGGGCTTCCTTTGGTCATGGTACGAAATTCCTCTTCGTTTAGTGAGGCTAAGTGCGGCAATTGGGGATGAAGTGTCCACGAGGTCGGCTGGAAGTGAGGTTCGTGTGTCGGTTGCGCATTGACGTTGAAGGGGCAAATATCAAGGCAATCGTCACAACCAAAGATTCTATTGCCCATTTTTTTTTGCAGATCAGGTTCAATGTCAGTTGCTGCTCCACGATGTTCTATGGTGATGAATGAAATACAGCGTTCTGCATCGAGTTGATAGGGCTCTACAATTGCGTTGGTGGGACAGGCTTGAATACATAAAGTACATGATTCACAGAGATCTATCGCTGGTTCATCTGCTTCTAATTCACTCGTTGTTAAAATCTCTCCCAGCAATAACCATGAGCCATAGTCAGTTGAAACCAAGTTCGTATGTTTGCCAATCCAACCAATTCCTGCTTCTTGCGCCCAGGCTTTTTCCATAACTGGTCCGGTGTCGACATAACTCTTTGTCTGAATTTCTGGGATCTGGTCGTGGAGATAGGCTTCCAGTAGTTTGAGGCGGGATATCATCAAGTCATGATAATCTTTTCCCCAGGCATAGCGAGCAATTCGTCCCGCATGTTGTGACTCATCAGCGACATGGTCGGTGTAATAATTCATCCCAACGACAATCATGGATTGGCACCCTGGCAGAACTTTGGTGGGATCTGAACGACGCTGTGGGTCGCGTTCCATCCAAGTCATGGTGCCATGGAAGCGTTGCTCCAACCAATGAGTGAGCCGACGCCATAAACGGTGGGGGAGGGGTAACGAGTCTGGGCTCGGTGTTGGTCCATGTGCGGAAGGACCGAGGTCAGAACTTGGATGAGGAACACGGGCAATACCAACGGCATCAAAGCCCAATGACTGGGCGTGAGCTTTAATCAAGTGAACAAGAGTCGACGAGGAAGCCATATGCGTGTCGACACTTCCTTCAGTGAAAATTAGGAAAGAAAATTATTTTTGTTGAGGAAAGGCAGGGCTGACGGATGGAACATTTCCGGAACAGTTAAACATGACCGTAAAGCGACCTGTACATTGTTCGGTCTTACAGGCTTCACAGGCGCCGACAATGGAGGTTTTCCAATCGGTCTTTGTCTCGTCAAATTGGCATGACGTTGCGCCGCCTTTTGAGGCCTCAGCCCAGGGCTCATCATAGCCTGGAAATTGAGCAACGGTACAACCATCAATAATTGGGACATGGCATTCAGCTTTTTGGTCACCTTTGACCATCCCTATGGTGCAATTGGATTCGGTCCTTGATTGCGATTCAGCCGCTCTAACAGGATCAACAATTAGCCATGTCGCAGATATCAAAAAGATGCTGAGGGAGAGGAGCATGATGGATTGAGGAATTGTCAGTTTTTTTAAAGAATTTTGTTGATACCAAGTATTCATGGGTGCCTACTTTTGAAAATGATTAATAACTCAATTCGTATATGAAAGGATATGATTCATTTATACCACATTCTCAAAACATCCTGTCAAAATTTCTTTGATTCTCTTTCCTTAAAAGAAGAAGGAGGAAAAGGACCAGGCCCTAGCTCTTGAAATTGTCTCATGACTTCTGATTCCCAAGACTGTTGCACATCAAGATTTACCCCATGGTTAGTGTCGGTATCATATTGAAGATTCAATTGTTGCGCGACGCGTTGAGTTAGCTGCAACATCCTGAATAAATCATCTTGCTTGGTTATTGAAAGATTGGCTTGTCGGACGACCAAGCAGCTAATCAAAAAATGCAGTTGTTCGTGGGCCAGCAAATGTTCAGACATTTGCCAGGTGGTGACATCTTGGGGATCAATAAGCTCTGGCCTTACCCAAGACTGTTCATGGTCAAACTCGACGGAGAGTCGATGTTGAGTAGGATAGTGAAGGAAGCGAACAGCGGTTTCTGCCCCTCGATGATCCTGTGGCACTTGAGGGGTGAAGTCTGTCCACACCAATAGTCTATCTGGTTTGCAAGAGGGAATCGGTGATGGGTCGGGCATCCATGTGAGCGTGGGTGCACAGCCAACTAAGAAGAGGAAAACGCTGAAATACCGCATTTGTCTCAATATCGTATTGATGATGAACGGAACGCGTCGAACACATCGATGGATGTGTCGCAAAGGTCACTTCCAAACATCAAGGTGTGAATGATTCATTATGAGCAGCAGGCTGAGGCAGCTAACACAGAGAATGATTTAACCGCATCGAGGATATCACGTTCGTGTTTTGCCATCTGTCTTTTTGAATCATACGCATCCTCAGTAACGCTGATTCCAAACGATACCGCTATCTCCATTCTTGATCTGAAGGGTGGTCTCGTGCAAGTGCCATCATCTCCTAGTTGGTCTCTTGCCTTGTGTAATATTACGACAAGCTCCGTGTTTTATTTGACCCTCGATGGGGTAATCGTGGGCCCAGAGGTACCTCTGGGTTTTTCCTCATAGGATAAACTCAACGGGTAGGGAAGACCAATGAATGATATTCCTCTTCTTGCTCCCTTTAGCGTCTCATCCGCTTTGCACGATTTTCTAACTGGGCTTTGGCTTTTCCGATACTGAGAATGGCGGCCCTTGCCGCAGTCTCAGAATGATAGGGTTGCTTTGTGATGATTTCTATCGGGTGTTTGGTTGTTCGTTCGATATTGACGAGGTACGATTTTTCCTCACCTGTCACGAGTGATATCGCTGTTCCTTGTGCCCCCGCACGAGCTGTTCGACCGATGCGATGGACATAATTTTCAGCAACGTTGGAGAGGTCGTAATTAATGACATGAGTGATTCCGTCAATGTCTATGCCGCGTGACGCAATATCGGTTGCCACCATCACCTGCACTTGGCCATGGGTGAAATCCTGAATCGCTTGTTGTCGCGCACCTTGGGTTTTATTCCCATGAATCGCCGTGGCAGCAATGCCGTGTTTTTCAAGCTTTTGGGCCACTCGATTGGCCATATGTTTCATGGCGACAAACACAAGTGTTTTTTGACGTTTATTATTTTTTAACAAGTGAATAAGTAGATTGATCTTGTTGTTTCTTTCGACAAACATGGCTGTCTGATGAATGAGTGTCACCGTGGTCGCTTGAGGGGTGACTTCGACTTTTTGGGGCTTAGTCAAAATTGTATTGGCAAGCTTTTGTATTTCAGTTGGCATGGTGGCGGAAAAAAAGAGGGTGTGGCGCTTGACTGGAAGCAGAGTGAGTATTTTTTTAATATCGCGAAGGAATCCCATATCTAACATGCGATCAGCTTCGTCTAAGACAAATATTTCTACCTTCCCAAGGCGTAAATGTTTCTGTTGAATTAAATCAAGCAAACGCCCCGGAGTTGCTACAAGAACATCGGTGCCCTGCTGTAACGCTCGCACTTGTTTGCCTTGCCCAACCCCACCAAAAATAACGGCATATTTTTGATTGAGAAAGCGCCCATACGATTCTAGGTTTTGGTGAATCTGAATGGCGAGTTCACGCGTCGGGGTCAATGTAAGCACTCGTGGACATCGAGGTTCTCGAGGTACCCGTCGTGTATACAGTTGATGCAGAATCGGCAAACAAAACGCGGCTGTTTTCCCCGTCCCTGTTTGTGCAATTCCCAGTAAATCGTGATTTCCCAAAACAAGCGGAATCGCTTCTTGCTGGATAGGTGTCGGCACTTCATAGCCAATCTCAAGGAGGGCTCGCTGAATGGGTTCAATGAGATTAAAGCCGGAGAAGGTATTGATCGTCATGACATCCGTTCTCAAAAGATGAGACTCTCTCTCTCGCGATAAGCCACGTTAGTCTCCATAGTGGAGAATTTCTGTCATTTTATCCATTAACAAATCTAAAACATCATTGGGGGACAGTTGAAACTCTATGCAAAAAAAAACCTGGAGGGTTGAGCCCTCCAGGTTTTCCCATATCTCTACTCGTGTGAGTAAAAGATTTACATCATTCCGCCCATGCCACCCATTCCGCCCATGCCGCCCATGCCGCCATGGTCGTGACCACCGCCTGGAGCAGCCTTCGTTTCTTCAGGAATGTCTGTGATCATGACTTCAGTGGTCAGCATGAGGCCTGACACACTCGCCGCATTTTGCAGGGCGCAACGAGCCACTTTAGTAGGATCGATCACGCCGGCTTCGACCATATCTACGTATTCGCCTGTGCCAGCATTATAGCCACGATTGCCAGTTTCTTCTCGAACTTTTTCAACAATGATAGAACCTTCCGCTCCAGCATTGATGGAGATTTGACGGATAGGTTCTTCCAGGGATCGTCGAACGATATCGACACCAACTTGTTGATCCTTGTGGGCCTTGACGTTCTCTAAAGCCGGGATACAGCGAAGCAAGGCCACACCACCACCTGGCACAATGCCTTCTTCAACTGCCGCTTTTGTCGCATGCAACGCGTCTTCCACACGTGCTTTCTTTTCTTTCATTTCAATTTCAGTGGCGGCACCGACATTAATGACGGCCACACCTCCAACCATTTTTGCCAATCGTTCTTGCAATTTTTCGCGATCATATTCAGACGTGGTTTCTTCAACCTGAGCCTTAATGTTCTTGACTCGGCCTTCAATCCGCTTGGGATCCCCAGCACCTTCCACGATCGTGGTGTTGTCTTTGTCGATATTGACTCGTTTGGCGCGACCCAAATCAGTCAATTTCACGGTTTCAAGCTTCAAGCCTACTTCTTCAGAAATCACTTGGCCGCCTGTCAAAGTTGCAATATCTTCCAACATGGCTTTTCGTCGGTCACCAAAACCTGGGGCTTTGACTGCCGCGACATTCAGAGTCCCACGTAATTTATTGACCACCAAGGTGGCTAACGCTTCGCCATCGACATCTTCCGCAATGATCACGAGTGGCTTGCCCATTTTGGCCACTTGCTCCAAGATTGGAAGCAAGTCCTTCATGGCACTGACCTTCTTTTCAACAATAATAATAAACGGATCTTCCATTGTGCATTCCATGCGATCAGCATTGGTCACAAAGTAAGGGGAGATGTATCCACGATCAAACTGCATACCCTCAACCACATCCAAAGACGTCGACATGGACTTGGCTTCTTCGACAGTGATCACACCATCTTTGCCAACTTTGTCCATGGCTTCTGCAATGAGGTCACCAATGGTGTGGTCATTGTTCGCGGAAATGGAACCAATTTGGGAAATTTCTTTTTTGGACTGGCAAGGCCTGGAGATTTTTTTGAGTTCTTCAACGACTAATTCAACGGCTTTATCGATGCCGCGTTTAATTTCCATTGGGTTGCCACCAGCGGTGATGTTTCTCACGCCTTCACGGTAAATGGCTTGAGCTAACACGGTTGCTGTCGTCGTTCCATCACCAGCGATATCACTGGTCTTGCTGGCGACTTCCTTTACGAGTTGAGCACCCATATTTTCATAGGCATCTTCTAATTCAATTTCCTTGGCCACGGTCACGCCGTCTTTGGTGATGGTCGGTGCACCAAATTTTTTGTCTAAAATGGCATTACGACCTTTTGGTCCTAAGGTCGCCTTCACGGCATTGGCCAATTTATTGACGCCGGAAAGAATCGAACTCCGTGCATTTTCACTGTATCTTAACTGCTTAGCCATACATTTCCTCCTTGGAAATCATCTGTAATCTGTAAATGGA
>JAJDBQ010000090.1 GCA_029261255.1 Nitrospirales bacterium | reverse complement strand
GCTCCATGGGCACTGAGCCGAACTTCCATGCGCCAGTGTCATCCAAAAGCCCTCATGTGGCAAGGAGTCCCCCGCTTCCAGCGGGGAGCGCTTTCACCCACGGGCTTACGCCACGTGGTCCTCCGCGCTGGCTTTGATAGGGAAAAACTAGGAGGCAATTCGTCTGACTGATACCCTAGTAAACGATAAAACTGCGGTGACCACCATTGAAGATCTTGGGTTACATCGGGCCAATCCCAGATCCCATCATTGGTCCCCTTAATTGCCAGATCAAACCGTTCCTGGCTTTGCTTAATCTTTTTTTGAGCCTGATCAAAATCCTCGAGGAGGTTAAGAAGAGAGAGCTGCTTTTCTTCCAACGCTTCCATCTGCTTGTGTTGTTCAAACTCAATTTCCTGCCGTAAGGCTATCGAAGCTTCAGAAGCCCGAATCGCATGAATGGTAATGAAACACGTACCCCACACGGCTAGAATAGACAACACACGATTCGCGCCTACCATCCAATTGGTCGCTTCGTTTGAAAAGATCCAGTACACAACCAGGATCAAGCCCGTAACGACAAACGCCACTACTCGTGTCACTTTTGGCTTGAAAAGGAGGACTGTGGTAATGACAGGAAGCACGTAGAGCACACCGACCGCCACTCCTAGCGGAATCAAGACATCAGCAATTCCAGCCAACAACACTAATCCAAGAGTGAGCAATTGAATGCCGAAGGCTGAGAATGAAAACTGTGATGCACGTAAGTTCATGATGCAGGACCGAGTCTAGATATCGGCGAATCGTTATATGTGATGATGTTCATTCCGTCTCATAAACAAGTGATCGATTCAACGCCCGACAGAGATTGTTGACCTCGCCTTTCAATTCAATCATCTTGAGCTCTCTCCCGGTCATATGCTGATTGAACTTGGTCAGCTGATTGTTGGTTTTCGTCAACTCTTCCGTGCGCACACGTAAATTCTGCTCTATCCTTTCGCGCTGTTCGATCTCCTGTTCCAGGGCCAAATTGGCTTCTTGCAAACTATACAAGTTCGGAAGGGTGACCACCTTGCGAACCATCGGCCACAATAATACTGCAGTAAAAACTGAAATCCCACCAGCACCAAATTTGAGAAAACCTGATAAGTAATAATCTGGTTGCCAAATATTCCAAATTGCCATCATGTGGGTCAGGCCACAACCAGTGAACAAAATGACAAAGAGCACGAGTAGAACCTTGAAACGTAACGTCCTACTGTGATCTTCAAAAAATGGAGCCTCACTGCCTTTAAAGGAAAAATAGGTCAACGCCATGGGAATCGAAAAATAGGCTAACGCCAACATGGCATCAGAGGCCACGTGTAACCATAGAAGTTGGGGCTCCCATAGGAAGCACATGCCATGAGGCATAAATTGACTTGGGTTCGAAGTTTGGAGATCCATGCGCGCATCCTCCAGATAAGGTAACGGCCAACAGCAACTCGTTCACGAGCAGGTGGGGACTAGATAGCGACAATACCAAAACCGTTTAATAAAATTAAGCATCGTTAAAAACACATGGACCATCTTTCAAAGTGGGATACGCAAGTCGACATTCTTGCCAATAGCGGATAGCGCTGACTCTACAGCACATATGGGGGAAATCGATGAGCGGCCTTAGGTGAAACAAAGAAGTTTTTGAAAAGACACATGACAGGACCGACGCAGATCAGAGGAGATTAGAGGGAAAATTGAAGCTAGCGGCGAATTGATGGATTCTGATTACCAAGATCGCAATATGTCGTTTGTATGCCATTTTTATGTTCATACGTCTCGCAGGGATTCCCGCTTTCGTTTGAAGAACTTCCGACGTAACCTCCCCAGCAGCCTCCTACTAGAGCAAACACGATTCCAACGAGAGAATGGCAGAAAATCTTCATGTCTTACCCCATATCATTGAAGTCATGTGCAGGGTTGCGTTCGCGAGCGAAGTTTTTTGACCAGGAGCTGCGGAAGAGGACGACGGCTCTACTTTGACTGTCTTTGACGACGAGCGCATCGGAAGGTGGCTTAAAGGTCTGCACATCTCCCACTAACCAGGCGCTGGATTCATATGGCAGCGTATCAACAATGGTCTTGACGCGATATTCACTTTCCAATCGAAATTCCAGGACATCAAACTGAAGACGCCCCACCGCTCCTACAAAAAATTCCAAGCCATCCAAGCTTCGCATGATTTGAATGGCCCCTTCTTTCGCCAGTTGTTCAATCCCTTTGTCAAAAGACTTTCGCATAGTGGTATCTTTTGGACGCACACGAGCAAAGACTTCCGGCTGGAATTGAGGAAGCGGTTTGTAGTTAAAGCCCTCAGTTAAGGAGATGGTATCCCCAATCTGAAATGCTCCAGTATTAATAATCCCAATCACATCTCCCGGATACGCAACATCCACGGTATTACGTTCTTTGGCCACCATGCTGTGCGGGCGTGATAATCTCACATCGCTTTTTGTTCGATGGTGCTTCACCACCATATCTCGGTCAAACTTACCTGAACAGACCCGCATGAACGCTGTGCTATCGCGATGGCGAGGATTCATATTAGCCTGCAACTTAAACACATAGGCACTAAACGGCACCTCCGCTGGTTCTATCATCTGTTCATCGCCATCAGGCAAATCAGCGACTCGAGCATGCGGATGCGGGGCCATGTCGACAAATGCATCGAAAAATGTTTCCACGCCAAAGTTGGTCAACGCTGACCCAAAAAAGACCGGGGTCACGTTTCCATCTTGAAACTCCTCTTTAGAAAAAGGATTCCCCGCAACTTCTAGCAATTCGAGGTCATGTTCCAACTCTTCCCATATATATGCAGGCACACGACTTTTTAAAGAAGGATCATCCAAAGCAAGTGTCTCCAACTCAGGCTTTGCCGCCCCAGCCTTCGCTGTTTTTGTAAACAACAACACCTGACGAGTTTCTCGATTGACGACCCCCATGAACTCTCGCCCAGACCCGATTGGCCAATTAATAGGACTCGCCTGAATACCTAAAACTTCTTCAACTTCAGTCATAAGATCTAAGGGTGACCTACCCGGAAGATCCATTTTATTAATTAACGTCAATACAGGAATTTTCCGAAGCCGACAGACTTCAAAGAGCTTTCGGGTTTGGGTTTCGACCCCTTTGGCCGCATCAATGACCATAATCGCGCTATCTGCGGCTGTGAGCGTTCGATACGTATCTTCACAAAAATCCTGATGGCCAGGCGTATCTAGCACATTGATCACGGCATCTTTATACGGGAACTGCATGGCTGAGGCGGTAATAGAAATTCCCCGCTCTTGTTCCATTTCCATCCAGTCTGACGTAGCTAACTTTCTGTCCTTCCGCGCACCAACCATACCAGCCGTTCGAACCATTCCCGAATAAAGCAAAAGCTTTTCAGTTAGGGTCGTCTTGCCCGCATCGGGATGACTAATAATGGCAAATGTTCGCCGCTTACTAGCAGCGATACGAATTTCTTGTGTGAGTTGCGTCGTTATTTGATCAGTCATATTCTCTTTTCTCTCAACATGAATTCATTCCCAGAAAATAGCTCAAGACTGTGAAGCGTGATTTCCGCCTTTCGCCTAACGCTTCACGTCTACAAGTCTTGCAAGCGCCCTTGCGACCGAGCAAGATTAATTCGAGCAGCATTAAAATTAAAGAGCGATTCGATGACATTATCTCGGGCTTGAGCGACGGAGGTTTGTGCGTTGGTCACTTCAATATTCGTCGCCACACCGACAGCAAACCGTTCCCGCGCTAACTCCAATTCAGTGAGAGAGAGCTTCAACCCTTCTTCGGCCACCGAGACTTGTTTTTTGGATGAATGAAGCGTGAGGAGCGCATCTCGCACTTCCAGCGTAACCTGATACCGAGTATCTTGCGTGGTAATGGCTTCTTGTCTCACCAAACTTTTACTTTCAGAAATACGGCCTTCCCGTTGGCCACCATCATATATGGGTACGGTCATTAAGACCTGCACATTATCAGTGGTCAGCATGTCGGGAATTTGATTCCCAATCAACCCCACATCACCCGAAGCTTGAATGGATGGCAATCGTTCGCTTGCCACAGAACTGTGAGTAAGCGACGCCAACCGTTCTCGCTGTTTTTGGACTTTTAATTCTGTTCGATTCTCATTGGCCACGGCCAAAGCCTCGGCCATCGTTTGCTCTGGAACGGCGACCATGGCCATTTCATCAGTGAGGGTCAATGCCACATCAAAAGAAAGACCAATAGCCCGAATGAGATTGAGTTTGGCTCGATCATGCTCATTCTCAGCGACTAATAATCGCTGACGAACATTCTCCAACTGCACTTTTGCCCGCGTGACATCTAGCCGTGTCGCCATGCCTGCCGCTTTGCGTTCGGTCGCTAAATGCAATAGCTCTTGATTCAGGGTCACATCAGCTTTTCGTGCTTCTACCGCAGCCTTCGCTCGAAGCGTTTCGAGGTAGACGAGCCCCACGGTGGCCATCGTATCCCGCTTGCTCACTTCAGCATTCAGTGATGCAACATCGACACCAGACTTGGCCGCACGCCACCTTTGAATAAGGCTCAGACTAAACACATTTTGCGTCAACGCAGCCCGTGCTTCATAGAAATCGCGAGGATCCGTAACCGTAGGACTCCCCCCAAATGATCCAGTGAAAAACCGCCGTCGCGCGCCACTTAATCTCCCAGATAGATTTGGGAGCAAGGCTCCTAATTGAGTATTTGCCACATCCTGAGCTTGGTGTATGCGTTCTTGGAATAATCTAACGGTTGGATTTTGATCCACGGCAGCATCCATCGCATCCCGTAAACTTAACTTGAGAACTGGGACTTCTGATTGTGCCGGAGACAGTTGGTCGGTTGCAGCAAACCCCACTTGTCCAAATCCGCAAAGAATAATGAGCAGACCGAATGCAAGAAAACATACGAAAGCACCGAGCCTTCGGTAATGGAAGTGTGTTTTCTGATTCATGGAACAAACCGCCGAATTATGTTCATAACGTTTCAATTAGACTTCTCTCATATCTGCAGGGACAACGTGCCTAGGCGTCAACAAGCGCCTTCCCGATTTCTTCAGATCCATGAAAAAACTAAATAACGCTGGGACTAAGATCAGCGTAAAAATCGTCGAAGTCACGAGGCCGCCGAGCACAATGCTACCAATACCACGATAAAGTTCCGAGCCAGCTCCTGATGACACGACTAACGGAAAGAGACCAAAGGTCGTCGTTAACATACTCATCATGATCGGACGAAAACGGGTACGCACAGATTCCGCGATGGCTTCTGTCGGATCATCCGTCGACCAGGTGCTCGTTGATGAAGCTGCCTCATGACCCTCTCGCCGCTTGGGATCGAGAAAATTCAAGGCCTGATGGACAACCAGAATGGCATTATTGACCACGACACCTAAGAGGATGATGAATCCCAACATGGTCAGCACATCCATTGGTTGATGAGCCACAAACTCATTAACTAACGACAAGCCCAGCAAGCCGCCTGCCGCGGCGAGTGGCACACTGGTGATAATAACCAGCGGATACAGAAAGCTTTCAAATAATGCGGCAATGAGTAAATAGGTGATGAATAACGCCAAAAGTAAGTTCCATTTGAGGGCATCGTATGTCTTGGTTAAGTCATCCGCGGTCCCCGACAAACTAATATTATACAATTGATCTAAAGACCCCTCTTCCTTTAAAGGGGTAATAATCTGATCTTGCAACAGAGCCATGGCCGTTTCTATAGGCATCTCAGGTGGCGGAATGACTGAAATGACAATGGCTCGCTCTCGTTCGATGTGGTTGATTTGTTCCGGGCCAGGTACGAGTTTCACGCTTGCAATCGCCCCCACCGTAGTTAATCGCCCGCCAGGTGTATGGATAGGAATCTTTTCAATATCTTGGGTCCGCGTGGCATATCGGTCTTCCCCTCGAACCGTCAAATCAATCTCATCGCCTTCGTGTTTAAAATCACTCGCCTTCGCCCCGTCCACTAACGCATTAATCGTAAATCCCAGTTCTTGATTTGTGAGTTGAAGGTCGGCGGCCCGGTCACGTCGTAGCTTGACATGGAGTTCTGGCGTACCTAAATCTAAACTGGGCTTCGGTCGGACCTGGGCATCAGGAATCATCCCCTTCACCTGTTGAAAAATCTTACCCCCCAGGCCCACTAACACATTTAAATCAGGCCCTGTGATTTCCATATCGATATTTCGGCCTTCACCTAAGCCTCGTTGAAACAAACTCCGTTGCGTGATAATGCTGATTACTCCAGGCAAGTCTGCCGTCGCTCGTCGCATAAGCGGAATCAGTTCTTTGGCTCGGCCATCCTCATTCGTCCGCGCACCCATAAATACCATTCGCCCTCTGGCTACATAGAAAAAATTTCTGATACTGGGTCCGTCTAACTCTGATTCTTCAGGCGTACCAGGCTTCGCCGACCAGTACGGACTGAGAACCGACTCAATCTTGTGCCCCATTTTAACGAAGGTGTCCATGTTATAACCCGGAGGTGGCAACAGAATGCCAATCACCAAATTACGATTCCCAGTGGGTAAATATTCGGCTTGTGGAATGAGCATCCATGCAGTCACAGAGGATAATCCTATGAGACCGACAATCGTAATGAGTCTTCGCGTCGGACTCACACAGATGCTCGAGACCACCGTACTCACCCGATCTGCCAGTGTGCGAGTTCGCGGGGTCAGCTCATCAATTTCACTATCCAGGAACTCTTGATTCACGGATACGTCATTCCCGCCGCTTCGTGTCGTCAAGATTCGAGCTGAAAGGCTAGAAATGACCGTAATGGAAACCAACAGACTGAGACCGACGCCTGCACTAATCGCAATGGCAATATCTCGGAAAAGTTGTCCAGATTGTTGTTCAATAAAGACGATGGGAATGAAGACGGCAATAGTCGTCAATGTACTGGCCAATACCGCGCCCCAAACCTCGGCAGTTCCATCATAGGCCGATTGGGCCAATGACTTCCCCGTTTCGCGATGACGATAAATATTTTCCAACACCACAATGGAATTATCAACTAACATTCCTGCGGCAAAGGTCATCCCGGCCAAGCTAATGACATTGAGATTACGTTCCAAGAGCCAGAGCGCAATAAATGTCCCCATGATGCTAATAGGAATTGCCAACCCAATGACGAGAGTCGTACTACCCGTTCGTAAAAACAGGTAGAGCACGATGATTGCCAACAAACTCCCGACCACCAAGTTTTGTTGAACCAACGACAACGAGCTATAGATATAATCCGTCTCATCATAGACTTGGTAAAGCTTAAAACCTCGAGGATTCAGTCGACTTTCGTTCAATTCCTCTACCGCTTCTCGCAACCCATCCATAATCTCGAGGACATTCGCCCCAGGCTGTCTCACGGCATTCACAGCAATACACGGTCGACCACTTTGCCGAACGACGTTGGTAGGATCCTTGTAATCCAGCTTCACTGTGGCGATATCGCGGACATACACCGGCGCACCATTCCTGCGTGCAATGATGACGGATTCTATGTCCTCAGGTGTTTTATATTCACCCACCGTTCGTACAACATACGAACGTTTGCCTTCATCAAAATCACCACCACTAAAATCTCGATTCTCTTGATCCAACGCCCTAGCCAAATCTAGCCATGTGAGGGAACGTGCTGCCAATTTGGCCGGATCCACTAACACTTGCATTTCTCGTTCGCGTCCACCATAGACATTCGAAGCCGCCACGCCCGGCACACGCTCAAATCTGGCTTTAATCACATCCTCCGCGTAATCGTACATGGTGTCGATTGGCACAGGGTTATTCTCCAAGGCCTCGAAAATAAACCACCCAATGGCCGACCCCGCAGTATCGGCACTACTCAGAACTGGCTCATCGGCTTCGTCGGGATATTCTTTCACCTGATTCAGACGATTGGAGACGAGAAGAAGGGAAGCATCCGTGTTAGTTCCAGCTGGGAATCGTAGGATAATTCTTCCACTACCAAAGGAACTCTGGGAAAACATTTTCTCAAGACCCTGGACACCCTTCAGCTGCTCTTCTTGTTCATCGACGATTTCTCGTTCAATTTCATGGGAGCTGGCTCCATGCCATCGGGTATCAACCGTAATTTCCTCTTTGGTGACATCCGGTGTAAGTTGAACAGGCAAACGCAACAAGGACACCACTCCAAACAGGACCACGAACAGCACACCAACTGCCGTCGTCACCGGATAACGAATGGCGGATGCAATCACATTCATACTGGTGATTCCTCTTCCAGCACACGAACAGGTTGTCCAGGGAACAGACGCTCATTGCCTTCAACCACGACAATCATCCCTGGCTCAAGTTGCGCATTGATTTCAACTTCATTGTTCACATGATTGACCACAACCACAGGAACTTGTGACACACTGCCATCCTTCATCACAAAGACGAATTCTGCTCCACCACGAAGTACCAGAGCATCCTTCGGAACAACCAGGGCTTCATAGGGAGCTCCCACCTGCAAAATAACACGTGACACTAATCCACTTTTGATGGTGAGAGCGGCATTCGGCAATTCCACTTTGATGGGGAAGGTTCGAGAATTTCTGTCGGCTTGCGCCACCACCGAAAAGACATGGCCTTCGGCCTCAAATCCTCGAAGTCCGTCAAAAGTCGCTGTGACCGACGCACCCACCTTAATTTCACCGACATAACGTTCTGGTAAGGGGACTTCGACTTTTACACGCGAAAGATCAACCAATTCGACAATGGGCCCGCCAGCCTGAATCCATTGTCCAACTTCGGTGAATTCTTGGGTCACCCATCCATCAAATGGGGCCACCACACGAGTTTTCTGCAATTGGTCACGCACTTGCAAAAGCTCAGACTGTAACAAGGCCAACCGATTGACCAAGGCCGCTTCCTGCGTCACCGCATCGTCATACTCTTTTTGTGTGACTAACTGCTTGGTAAACAATGTCTTGATTCGTTTGAGATCTTTTTGGGCTTGTTGATATCGAGTGTCCGCTTCACGATGAGACGCCTCTGCAGAATTAAGCTGAATGGTTAGCGTATCAGTTCGTAATTGAGCCAACACCTGGCCTCGTTTAACAGCCATCCCCTCCTCGACTGGAAACTTTTCCACTAATGCCGCCAGTTCTCCAGCCACAATACTCCGGCGCCAGGGTTCAACGGTACCGACCAACTCAACCGTTTGTTGCACCACACGATTGACCACTTCTGCCACACGAACAGGTGTCGGAGGACGCCCTTTAGGTGGCGGTGCCGCTTGCTGCTCACTACATCCCAGCAAACCAAGAACGCCAACAACAAAAACAAGGAGAACATGCATTCTGTTGATTCGAATATTCATAAATTTTCTAGCTAGATCTCCGCTGTTGACGGTCCAATGCCACCAAGAAATAAGTCGCCCAACCACTGACCTTTATCCACAAGAGAGTCCTTGGGACTCGACTGCAAAATCCAGACATAGATCGTCGAATTCAACATACCATGAAGGGCCAGGGAAGTATCTTGAGGATTGACCTTGCGAAATTCTCCTGCCTTCATGCCTTCTTTAATAAGATTAGCCACCAAATCAATTTGGGCCAAATACTTTTTCCAAACACGATCACCAAATGCACTTTTGACCGTCCATTCAAACCCACTCCACTCCGAAACATAAATCCTGAAAAAATCACGATTTTGATCCGCAAACGCTAATTTCACGCGTATGACTTCACGCAGTTTCTCAGGAGCGGTTGATCCCCTCTTGGTGGCGTCCTTTAACAAAATCAACAGTTCTTCGACTTTCGCCTCAACCAGAGAAATATAGATGTCTTCCTTGCTCTTAAAAAATCTATACACCGTGCCCATCGCAAATTGGGCGGAATCCGCAATTTCTGCCATGCTCGTTTTAAAAAACCCATGTTGCGAAAACATGCGCTCAGCGGCAAGAAAAATTTCTTCTCTCCTGGCCTCATATTCGCGCTGTTTGCGTTGGGATCGTTGATCCACAGATTCCCCCAAATTTCGTCATTCACTCTTAAATGTGAATAATCATTCTAATAGGTGAATGATCATTCGACAAGTGGAATTGCTATTCATTTCCGTATTATGAACCTCATCGGATTAGATTGGCCCACACCTAAGATATCCCAGAAGAGCAGAGTCACATGACTGAATCTGTTCCAGCATGAAGAAGGAAGCAGCACGGGCCCCCGCTCCAACTGAACGGAGCATTCACTCCGATGTCCTGTCTTGAAATGAGGATTATTTCAGCAGCAAGAGGTGAATACGGCAACAACCATTTACTGATCAGGAAGCCATATCTTGAATAGCCTCATGATACAGCGTTGCTGGATTTCGTATGATGGTCTGGCCATCGTTCCCTGTTTGATCATATTGCCAAACGCGCCAAGGAAATTTCACGTGTTCGCTATCCGGCTCAAATTCATACAGATGGCAATTCTGAAAAAAATGCTTGACTCGTATTCCATATATTTTCCCGAGGGCCCCCAAGACTCCACCATGACACACGATTAAGACACTACGATTATGCATCGCAAGCGCATGGCTCAGGGCACGCCTGATACGGGAAATAAAATCAATATGGGATTCACCACCCTCAGGGTCCAGGCCATGCTCAAAGAGAGGACCGCATTCCTCATAAGACACACCTTCAAATGTTCCCACGTGCATTTCACTCAAATCGCGTTCTTCTTGGATCGGGACTCTAAGCACTTGATTCAGAATAGAGGCTGTATCACGAGCTCTGGAGAGATGAGAATGAATGATGGCTTGTGGCTTGATCGCCAAATTTTTTAGGACAAACTGGACAAATTTTGCTTGGGTTCTCCCGAGCTCTGTTAACGGTGAATCTGTGTGTCCGGCCATAACGCGAGCGACATTCGCTTCGGTTTCACCATGACGAATCATGTAAAAATGTCTAGCAGGTAGCATAAGATAACAGTCGAAGCAGAACGTTCAGAATGCTCTGTTTAGCCATCTAGGTTGGCTACATCAAGCGAAATTACCCAGCGAAAGCCCCCTGACCTTGCGGCCCCCCAGAGACACCACCCGACACGATGAAAGCCATCACTTCCGAACTTTCCGCGTCCAGCGGGCGAACCTGCCCTTTAGGAAAGACCAAGAGATGCCCTGCGAAATTGTAAGATTGGGGAAAATAGACCGCGACATGGTTGAGTAACCCCAAAAACTCTAAATCTGTTCGAGTCACAAATCCAACAGCCTCACCATGTCCCCCAGGTGAGAGGGAAACTAACACCGGCTGATCAAAGCGTCGTTTTTCGCCCATGAACGCCGCAATTAAATCCTTGAGCGATGTGTAAAGCAACTTCACAAAGGGGGCTTTAATCAACACCCCTTCCATTATATCCACAATCTTTTGCACAAACACTGTTGACGCATAACGACCTGTCAGCGTGATGAGACTCAGGGTGACCAGAAAGCCCAACCCGGGAATGGGAATATTCAGCCACCCGTCAATCGTCTGCAGCACAAGCCAAGCCACATACAATGTGGTGACCACTGGCACAAGAATTAAGAGACCTTCAAAAAAATTCCTGGCCAGGTCATTCATATTCATGGTGCCCCAGAATCTTCGACGCTTCGTTTCCATACCCACCTACCCCCTCAAAATGTACATAGGGAATGGCTCATTCACCATGGACTCATGGCCTAGCCACTACACATGATCGCCTACGAGAACACCGAATCCAATAACCGTCCCGTGCAAAGGACAGATTACCAGGAATTTTACAACACACGGAAGGGAGAGGTTACAGAGATGAGGTGAATACAGTACAATCTTTCCGCGAAACGTTCTAAACAAGGAGAATACTATGGCCCAGAGTAGCTCAGGAGCTGACACATCATCGTCAAAGACTCCAACCAATGCACCGGAAACAGAAATTCTGCATGTGGTCATTCAACGAGATGGCAAACAAGTGGCCGCGAAGTGGGGCTTGCACCCGAATCTGAAAGAAGAACTGAAGCCAGAGGAATTGACAGAACTCACTGATATTATGGAGAAGGTCACCAACATAGTCGGAAAACGCTTTTCTCAAATACTCACACAAGCAGAAGAAGACGTCTCAGGGACGGCATGATTACATCGAACTTGAGGCCTGGGTAAATTGATCCTTGGCTACGTTCAATGAGTAAGTAAAAATCACCTACAAGTCTACCATAGAATTTCTCCGGACCTTTCACCTCTAGCTTCATCCTCAACTTCGTTTTCTCTTCCTCCACCCAGCGCTGATGGCCTTGAAGAGGGTCACCATATCAGTGAGCCGCGCACGTTGAGTCTCAATTCATTCAAAATTGGAGGTCAGCTCCGACCGTTGCGCATCCAGCACATCTTAGAAACGGGAGATGTATCGGCAAAACAAGAGCAGCGGCAGACAACTCTACTTTGCTCAGAATATGTTTAATAATCAACGCTTCACTCACTCCAGAATTTGCTGTTTTCTTGCGGGCTATTGTCTCGTTAAACCCTTTTACTCCAAATAGAACTACCATCGACCTGACAATACTATTTTTCCGTGCGGCGGCTGGAATTCGAGGACTAAGAGCCTTGGGATCCGGCTTTCGCATTGGAGTAAGTATGTACCCTTGTACGACCTCTGCCACAAACCGTCAAATACAGTGATCCTCAGCTATCGGTAGATTGGTTGACTCAAGATCATTAATGTCTATCTTATAAGGAGACGCATATGACCATCCTTCCTTTTTTGCCATTTTGTTAACAGACATCGGAAACCCCATGGATATATCTACAGACGACTCCGAACTCATTGTTTCAATACCTCTGGTCCCGGTGAAACGGACCGTGTTGTTTCCTGACACACTTGTCCCGTTTACCATTGGCCGCACACGATCGATGGCCGCGGTGGAAGCCGCCATGAATACCGAAGATAAAGCGCTCTTGATGGTGACACAGCGGGATTCCGAAAAAGAAGAACCTGGATTTGACGATCTCTTTCTCATTGGCACGAAAGCAGTCCTCAAACAAATGGGAAAAACATCGGAAGGGCATCTGCAGGTGTTGGCTCAAGGCATCGAGCGCATGGTGATACTGAAATTAGAGCAAACCGAACCTCATATGATAGTGCGCGCCAGGCGATTACCCATAACCGTCGAGTCCGATCCGGAGCTCGAAGCCCTGCATCGTGAGTTGCTCAACCTCGTGGGACAGTTGCCAGAATTATTGACCACCCAAGGGGTGACTGAACTCGTCTCAGTCCTGCAAGCCGAGAAAAATCCGCTCTTAGTCGCCTATCGTCTCGTCTCACTCCTTAATCTGAATGTGGATCGCCTGCAAGGCCTCTTAGAACAATCTGATCCCAAAGAAGTGCTGCGAAAAGTGTACGGAGCGTTAGCTCATGAACTCCATATTCTGAAGCTCCGCCACGAAATTGCCAGTCAGGCTCAAGCCGAAATTGGCAAATCTCAACGAGAATACTTTCTCCGGCAACAACTGAAAGAAATTCAACAAGAGCTCGGTGAGCTAGAAACTGAATCGCTGGATGGAGATGTCGGTGAACTAAAAACACGGATTGAAGAAGCGGACCTCCCTGAAGTGGTGCTGAAAGAAGCTACACGCGAATTAAAGCGCCTTATCAAATTACCTCCTGCTTCTCCTGATCACCAAATTATCCGCAGCTATCTTGAGCTCGTGTTGGAATTACCTTGGCACACCGTCACGGAAGATCATCTGGACCTTGCCCATGTTCGTGCTGTCTTAGATGAGGACCATTATGGGATTCAAGACGTCAAAGAACGCATCCTTGAACATTTAGCGGTCTTGAAGTTAAATCCAGCAGCGAAATCCCCCATTCTGTGTTTAGTGGGACCGCCGGGCGTTGGGAAAACCAGCTTGGGACAATCCATAGCACGCGCGCTGGAACGGAAGTTTGAACGGCTCAGCTTAGGCGGGCTCCATGATGAAGCGGAGCTTCGCGGGCATCGACGCACATATGTCGGCGCCATGCCCGGTCGTCTGATCCAAGCCCTTCGTCGAGCTGGAGCCAAGAATCCAATCTTGATGTTGGATGAAGTCGATAAAGTCGGTCAGGATTTTCGTGGCGATCCAGCCTCGGCGCTCCTTGAAATTCTCGACCCGGAGCAAAACCATACATTCCGCGACAATTACTTGGATCTCCCGTTTGATCTCTCCAAAATCATGTTTATCACCACAGCCAATTTGTTAGAGACCATCTCGCGCCCCCTAATGGATCGCATGGAGATTATTCGCTTAGCAGGATATAGCCATCAGGAAAAATTAGAAATTGCCAACCGCTATTTGTGGCCCCGTCGTCTTAAAGAGGCTGGGCTAGAAGATAAGCCTCTAACATTAGAGGAGGATCTGATTCCTCATATTATCAAACGCTACACCCGTGAAGCCGGGGTGCGGCAACTGGAACAGATGCTGGGCAAGCTCACCAGAAAAGTGGCTTTGCGCCTTGCTGACACGTCTGCAGAAGAGCCAGCCACTGCCATCACGGTTCGCCAAAACGAACTCTCGGATTGGTTAGGCATAGAAAAATACATGCCGGAGGAAGCGAGAAAGACCTTACCTCTTGGTGTCGCAACGGGCTTAGCCTGGACAGAAGCCGGTGGCGATGTGCTCTACGTGGAAAGTACATTACTCCCGGGCGGAAGCGATCTCACGATGACTGGACAGCTTGGGGAAGTAATGCAGGAGTCGGCACAAGCTGCACGAAGCTACCTGTGGTCTCGGGCTGAAAGCTTCGGATTGGACATCGCCATGTTTAAACGGAATGGAATGCATATCCATGTGCCAGAAGGCGCCATTCCGAAAGACGGTCCTTCTGCCGGTGTCACCATGGCCAGCGCCATGGCTTCTCTTTTGTTACGAATACCTGTTCGAAATGATACGGCCATGACGGGCGAAATCAGCTTAAGTGGCCTAGTGCTTCCAGTCGGCGGCATCAAAGAAAAACTGCTCGCCGCACATCGCATGGGATTGCGCCGCATCATGCTACCGAAAGCCAACGAGAAAGACCTTCCAGATGTTCCCGAGGCAGTTCGGAGTGAATTAACCCTGGTCTTTGTGGAAACGATTGAAGAGGCTCTCGAAGCTGGACTCACCCAGCCCATTCCTTCTCACGGCAGCAATAAGCCTGTAGGGTCGGCACCTGCCATTCCACAAACAAAAAATCCTGTCATGCATTGACATGGTTTCTTCAAATTTCATTTCAATAGCCATTTTCAATCGTTAGCAGAACATTGAGTCATTGATTTGTTAGGGAGTATCTTCTAAATACCCCGTCATGCTTATTGTCCCTTCTTGTTGATTCCCTTCAAAATTACGATCAATAGCGATCCGAACCAGGGTATCGTTGTCTGCGTATAAGCGGATCGATTTGCTCAAAATATGACGTACTTCTTGTGTATCGCCCTTATCAATACGAAACATGTCAGAAAGCCCAAGCTGATATGTAATCGGCGATGCATTAAAGGTCGTGTGCATGGAAGCCATCACTTGCGGGACATCAGTGTTCATCAATCGACCCAGAACTGTTGCTTGCAATGAAAGATGCTGAATGACAAGCCGCCTTCCAGTCGGAACCGTCAAGAAGACTTCTTCCGCCGAAAATTTATCATGTTGAAATAGAAAGGATTGGGTGTGAGCCCATGGTGTTATCTTTGCTAGGGAAACATCTTTTACTGCAACAGGATGATCCGAATTGTTGTCAATGTTGACATGCCATGCGCCAAATTGGCCAACAGTCCAAATACTTTGTTGCACTGCATTCGTTGTGCCAGAGAACTCTCGATTGGCAAGGTCATTTCGTTTTTTTCTGTAGTTCCGATCCCTCGTATGATGCGTATGCTTTTCCTTGTTTGGGTGTCGCGCAACAGTCGATAAAGCTTGCCCCAATACTTTTGTTTGCCCATTGGAATAGCGCCCAATAATTTCTCCACTCTCCGCGACAATTATTCCATCAAATATCCCTCCAGGGAAGCCATCCTGGGACAAGGTAAGCAAGGCAGAGTTGGCCCCTTGCTGCAACATCCCATCAGTACCAGTCCCCCCATCAGTCGTGATACTTGCTCCAAAATCAATGAGAATAGCCTGGTTCTCAGTAGAACCATTATTAAAATCGATTCCAGTCCCCAGCTCGTTGAAATAATGCGGAGGTTCTTCCGTATCCAATAATCCGTTTGAGTTAAACCCCAACCTCCCTTGTGCAACCATGGCATTTCGTGTTGAGAGATCGCTATTACCAATTGTCACAATGACCTCGGAAACTTCAGCAACCACAGAATATTGCCAGCGACTCTGCTCAATTTTTGAAAAATATACCCTTAAATCATGCCCAATGCCTAAAGAATCAAATACCCGAATACCCATAGAAAATTGAGTAAAAACTGGATTCAGAGGGTCGCTGAGCAGCTGTGCAGTAGAAAAATCGCTAGACGCTGGCTGTCTAGCATTTAAATTCCCAGACAGCTTTACCAATAAAGTCGGTTTTGCCAGCATGGTTTCAATTGCCTGGCCTATGATCTGCGTTCGCTTATGCGACAGCTTCTGAATGATGTTACCAGCACCATCTATAAAAATATTATCAGACAATCCACCTGCGATGGCTATTGAGGGCTTGGTATTTGCGTCGGGAATCGGACCAGGAATCCCAAACGCGTTTGTCATTCCCATAGAAGAGAAAAGTGAGAATCCAACTAAGAGCAAGACCGCGATAGATCGAAAGCTTTTAAAGAAATCTCTCGTTAAGCATGGTGGCATTCGGATACTCCTCAGAAAAGAAATGTAGGGGGATTTTGATGTCTCAAAACAATCACACACCATAGGCCGAGCAATCCTTATGCCACACTGACTTCTTACAACCCGAATTCCTTATCAGGAGAACGCATACATTCCGCTAAAAGCCTAAAGACTAATGAAGTGATTGTTGAGTAGATTTAGGGAGAGAAGAAGAAGAACGGGTCAGATTAAATACTCCGCCTGGGTGGAGGGGATCTCGGTCTTTTCCAATTCTCCGGGTCCTGCTGAATCTTTGATCCACTGATGAAGCAACAAATGCTTGGAATTGAAATCACACTCTGGTCTGTTTAATAGCTATCACAACAAGTACGTATATGCCCTAGAATAATTTCATTTCAGCAGCTAGCAGGAATGATCAAAAAAGTGATACAGCAAGGCCGCAGCCATTCTGGCTCCGCGCAGCCTACTGTCAGTATGTGAGCAGGGAAAGTTGACGACAACGCCGCTGGTGTTTTTTTTAAACCAACCCAGAATGAATACATCGCGAACTCAGACAGTTGTCTGTGCATTCACTAGACCAGAGGAATAACATCACAACTTTGCAGGAGGGAATAACAGATACGAAGAAAAGACGTGAAATGCGAAAAATACCCTCGACTAGCGTCTCACATTGTACGAGAAATCAAATAATATGGGTAAAACTTGAAATCTCTTTCTACTTCTTTCGAAACGAAATGTGGTCTTTATATTCTTCAATCGCGGCGCCTAACGACTTCGCACCTAAAGGAATATTGGCTTCCAAAGCATCTTCAATTGCTTCGTCATCAATCAACACCTCATAACACTCATGCTGATTGGTCATGACC
>JAJDBQ010000089.1 GCA_029261255.1 Nitrospirales bacterium | reverse complement strand
ATGAGCCGCTGTCCATCTGGTGACAGCACAAACTGTTCAAAGGACAAGACTTCAGGCGATGGTTGTTGATTCGTGACGAGTATGACCGGCCGTTGGAGTGGATAACGTTTATCAAGGACGGTTTGAACTTCAGGCTCGATCTTATCAATAAAAAGGAGATTGATCGCGACACCGTCTTCTTTCGCCCGAAGTGCTGGGGTCATCGAGACAAATGTGATGGCTTCAAGATTGCCACTGACCATCGTGATGGCTTCTTGTTCTGTTTCCGCTCTATAAGCCGATCGTGGAATTCCATTGGGAATCTGCGTCTGTTTTTCAAACCCTTGTCGGATGTTTTGATTCGTTGATCGATTGACGAGAACAATTTTGGTTTGCGGTGCTTCATCAAAGACCTGAGACCAATACCGCAGTTTCCCTGAAAACACCGCTCCAAGTTGTGTCGAGGCCATTTCCTTCACGGGATTAGAAAAATTGGTAAGAACCGCAATGCCATCTCGTGCAATGATGGTTGAACGAAGAAAAGGCTCTACTTCGCCCGTGACAGCTATATCCGCTTCCCCTAACTCAATAGTGCGTATCGGCTTGGCATTACGATGCCAAAAAAAATCCACTGAAATCGTCGGATATTGTTGTTCGAACGCATCCGCTAATAATTCCAAGAGATATCGTTCTGGTCCATTACCTGATACGAGGAGCGTCTTCGAAGAAAGGCCTTGGTTGCTCGTAGGATCCTGTCCGTTTACAGACCCATCATTCGCAAGAGATTTGGTGAGGGGAGAGACGAGACTGATGAGCAACAGCCCAAGGACAATCAATGAAATTGGCGAGGTCTCTTTTTTTTGATGCCAGTTAGTCATATGAAGGTCATGCTCGAAAGGGTCGTCCTGGTTTCAGCGATGCACCCCTAAGTCAGCACGCAAGGCCTTGTGCAAAAGATTCTTGAGGATATAAAAAAACGGGGCCATCTTTCCCGTTTCAGGAAATGAATGTCAAGTCTGAAATGATTACAGAATATGGTCGTGGGAGATTCTTAAACCGATTCTTTTTTGAGTATGAGTCTGTTCTTTACCATGACTCGCCAGGATCAGGATTAGAGTTGGCTTCAGTAGGGGCTGCCCGCATACCGGACATAGGTGGCAGTTTTTTGAAATTTGCCATTCGTTCATCGTGCATATTATAGGCTTTGGTTTCAGCAAAGCCTGGTTTTTGGATGCCGACGACTTTTGTGGCACAAGCCGACATGATTCGGCGGCTGCTGGCCTTTTGACATTTTGGACATACCGTGTCTTCTGGTTTCGTGCTCATGGCTTGCATGGCTTCGAAGCCATGATCGCAGGATTCACAGATATATTCGTATAGCGGCATGATGAGGCTCCTTAAAGAAGGTCTAATCAATTAAATAAATACTTGGGGTGGATTATATCGTAGAGAGAGTCCGTCTGGCCATGGTATTAGAGAGGTCTTTGGAAAATATCCATATCTATGTGAGAGTTCAATATCTTGACCCTTGCGAGGTAAATCTATAACATATTCGTTTCGCCTATAACTGGGAGGACTTCGCAATGGCGGTGCTAATTCGACGGTTTAAATTGCCGACAGGAATGATGAAAGAAGAACGTATAGAAGATGATGATCGCATTGAGCGCTACATGCAGTTTTTTGATAAAGAGGGTCTAGCGAAGCTTGAAGAGGGGAAAAAAGTTTTCATCGATAAGGATGAATGGCAACTCCTAGAGGATTAATCCCCTTCCAGTTCTGTCCCTTCTCAATGATCCTATCCTTCATAATTTGGTAGGTTTAGTGTTTTTTTTCACCTGCGACAACGCAATTAGGTAGCATTCCTGGCAAAGGAAAAAATGAGATGGGATATTGGGTACATTTGAAGCGATCTCTGGACCAGGCCATGATTCATCGAGATCGATGCTTGGAAATTCCTTCTGCTCCTCATCGCGCAGATTATTGGGTAGGAAGTTGGGAAGAATACCCTGACAAAGACACGGCACTAGAAGCTCTAGAAAATTCTGATGCCGATTCTCAACTTCGTTGCCCTCTCTGTAAGCCGTGATAGTCCATGGCATTCGAGGTTTTAGTGATGACGACCTTTCTCCACGTCACATTCTAGGATAGAGGCCCTTTCATGGCAGAAAAATTTGGGAATGGCCGATGGGTCAAAGAAGGGTACTTCGATAACCGGACGCCAGATGTGGTGGTTGGGCAAATCACATTTGCCTCATTCGGTATCGTGGACATTTGTCTTGCTGGAAATTTGAATGGGGAAATAGCTGGGAAAGTCGTTCAGTTCCGTAATCCAAAGTTTCTTGACGATCCCTATGCGGGCGAGATGTTGGGTGACTTCGCTATTCCACAGATTGGAAAAGTGAGCTTGCTCTCGTTTGACCCGCATCCTCTCCTTGATCCACATCCATATTTTGAGTGGTTCTCTCGTGATCAGCAGCATTATCGCATTGAGCTTGAACTGGATGATGCCTGGGAGATGGCAGATTCAGAATACGCTGCCATTATTGGAACATCCCAGCGTATTCATAAAGAGTACGCCATTAGTTTAGAGCGTTCTCCAGCATAGCTGTTACTAGAAATTTTGATACTAAGGTTGGCCGTCCTTCTTTTTATTTCATTGACTCATTATTTTTATGCTTCGTAGAATGACCTCATGAATGATTTATTTTTAAAAGCGTGTCATCGTCAACCAGTCGAGAGAACACCAGTATGGTTTATGCGTCAAGCTGGACGATACATGGCGGACTATCAAGCTATACGGCGCAAACATTCTATTTTAGATGTGTGCAAAACGCCGGCATTGGCTGCCGAAGTGACGCTTCAACCCATTCAACGATTTAAATTGGATGCGGCGATTATTTTTGCGGATATCTTACTTCCCTTACAAGCCATGGGTCTGAATTTAGAGTTTGTCGAAGGCAAGGGCCCGGTCATTGATAATCCGATACGTGGAGAAATGGGAATTGTGGAGCTTCGCGCGGTTGATGGGGAAGCGTTTGGTTATGCTGGGGAAGCGATTCGCCAAGCGCTAGAAGCCTTGGATAATCGCGTTCCGTTAATCGGGTTTGCCGGTGCACCTTTCACCTTAGCGAGCTATGCCATTGAAGGCGGGAGTTCGCGAGATTATGCTCGAACGAAACAACTGATGTTTTCGCAGCCAACCGTCTGGCATCAACTATTATCAAAACTTTCAGCGGTCGTCGTAGAATATTTACGAGTGCAAAGCCGAGCTGGAGCGCAGGCGATTCAACTGTTTGATAGTTGGGTTGGATGTTTGAGTCCTGGAGATTATGAAGAGTATGTCTTGCCTCACGTGCAATCGATCATTTCTGCGCTGAGAGTTGAAGGTATTCCGATTATCTACTTTGGAACAGGTACAACAGGGTTGTTGCCACTCATGCGCAAAGCCGGCAGTGATGTCATGGGAGTCGACTGGCGAGTACGGCTGGATGAAGGTTGGAATTTGGTGGGCCATGATGTCGCTATTCAGGGGAACCTAGACCCCATGGTGTTGTTTTCTTCTGAGAAGGAAATTGAACGGCGAGTGCGAGACATTATGCAACAAGCTGCAGGCCGACCTGGACATATCTTTAATTTGGGACATGGAATTCTTCCGACGACGCCATTGCATAGTGTGGAATTTGCCATTGATTGCGTACGACGTTTTTCACAGGACGCATCTGCTGACATCTAATTCACGATTTTTTCCTCACATTCGTTCATCTCAGTAACCATTTCCCTTTTCTTTCACTCAATAGACAGTGTTGAGTCAATCATAAAGACATGTCTTCTGCTCCCTTCCATGTCGTGATCATTGGTGGAGGAATCTCAGGACTCTCAACTGCATTTTTTGTCATGGAGGAAGCGAAAGAACGCCAACTTCATGTCCAATGTACCGTTGTGGAGCGAGATTCCCGTTGGGGCGGAAAAATTCTTACCAATCAGACAGATGAACTTCTTATAGAAGGAGGCCCGGATTCTTTTTTAACCTCAAAGCCGTGGGCGATGGAGTTGTGCCGAACCTTAGGTCTTGAGGATCAGCTTATTCCGACCAAGGTGGAGAACAACCGGATCTTTTCATTATGCCGCGGGGTATTGCGGGAATTGCCGCAAGGGTTATTATCCTTTCGTCCTCAACGGGTGGAGACTCTAGTCTCAGGAGGTCTGTTATCGTGGAGCGGACTCCTGCGAATGGGAGCAGAGCGATTTTGGCCGACATCATCTGCTGGGCAATCTGAAGAAACGCTAGGAAGTTTTTTCAGGAGGCGTTTTGGAGCCGAAGCATTTGATTATTTGATCGAGCCACTCGTCGCAGGTATTTATGCTGGTGATGCGGATGAACTGAGTATGGAAGCGACTTTTCCAAGATTTAAGGAATTGGAACAGGAACATGGGAGCGTGATCAAAGGGATGCGAGCGGCACAGGCGAAAGCCCAAGTAGGAGCAACTCCGCGATCTCCTGGATCAACCCCTTCATTATTTGTGACCCTACGAAATGGCTTAGGAACGCTGATTGAAGCTCTCACGCAACGGTTAATTGGTCATGGTGTCCAGTTAGTCACTGGTTGTGGTTGCCAAGAAATTCAGGCTTCTCTTCAAAATAAAGGAAAATTTTCTGTCCTTCTCGACAATGACACGATGTTGAACGCTGATGCTGTTGTTCTTGCGACACCAGCTTTTCGGACGGCCGAGATGATTCGCCAATTTGAACCTGAAGCTGCCAATATTTTGGAAGACATTCCGTATGCATCAACGGCCACGATATCAATGGCCTATCCGACAGAGCTTGTTGAGGCGCACATTCGAGGATTTGGATTTGTGGTTCCTCGAAAAGAACAACGTCCTCTTTTGGCCGGGACGTGGACATCACTGAAATGGCCAAACCGCAGTAAAAAAGGAGAGACCCTTATTCGGTGCTATGTCGGAGGACGAGGTCGTCAGGACATTCTGGAGCGCGATGATCGGGAGCTTGTGAACACTGTTCAACAAGAATTGCAATCCATTGTGAATATTTCAAGCCCTGCCAATTACACTGAAGTTCATCGATGGATGCAGGGAATGCCGCAATATGTGATTGGTCATCAGGCAAGAGTTGCCAAAATTAGGGAACGGTTACTGCCTTGGCCCCTGCTCCACATCAGTGGCGCGGGTCTCTCTGGAATTGGCATCCCTGATTGTATTCGGGAAGGGAAGCGTGTTGCGACTAGTCTTGTGCAATCTTTTCTCTCTAAAGCTGTACCGACATCCTGAGAAGTTATTGGCCATGATCTGTATCTCTTGAGAAAAAGAGCACAATGGAAGAGATTCAGTGCCTATATGCCATTGTTCAGGGAAGGGTCCAAGGGGTCGGGTTTCGCGCGTTTACTGAACATCATGCTCGCGAAAAAGAATTACGAGGGTGGGTTCGAAATCGTGAAGATGGAACAGTTGAACTAGAAGCTGAAGGGCCACAGTCTATGCTCAAGGCTTTTCTGGAGAACCTCAAGGACGGCCCTCGCTTAGCCCACGTCACGCAAATTGTAGTTGACTGGAAAGCCGCAAACAGGCAAAGTAACGAGTTTATCATTCGGCTGGATTAACAGAGATCATCATTCTTTCAATCGACTGACAGGAAGAGAAAAAAACGAAGAGACAATCTTCTGTTTAACTTTGGGAATACGACATGGATTATAAATCGTTTATTCGAGAAGTCCCGGACTTTCCCAAGCCCGGAATTTTATTTTATGACATTACGACACTCTTAAAAGATCCCAATTGTCTGCAGTCGATCATTGACGATTTAATCAAAAAGTATGAGGGTGCGGGCATTACGAAAGTTGTAGGCATTGAATCACGTGGATTTATTCTCGCGAGTCCCTTAGCCTATCATCTCAACGCGGGATTTGTCCCTGTTCGAAAACCTGGTAAACTTCCGGCAGATGCTATTGAAGTGCAATACGATTTAGAGTATGGGTCAAATTCCCTTTCGATCCATCGTGATGCTATCCAAGAAGGGGAGAGGGTTCTTATTCTTGATGATCTCCTGGCAACAGGTGGAACCGCGGCTGCAACTGTTCAATTGATTCGTCAACTAGGGGGAGACATCGCTGGGGTTGGTTTTCTTGTAGAATTGGACGGGCTTGCAGGTCGAAAAAAATTGGACGAGTATGCTGTTTATTCATTAATTCACTACACTTAACTCTAATTGGTTATACAATAGACCATTATTCTGTGAATAGTTACGGTGTCGAAGTTCGAAGGAGTATTCCATAAATAGAATCAACATTTCGTTTATCTCCAATTGGGGAAAGGATTGGTAGTATGGCAGCACGATCGGGGAAGAAAGAGGTCAAACCTACCACGACCCGTGTGAAAAAGGCTTCGCCAAAGGTGGCCACCAAGGCTGCGACTCAAGCAAAGACCAAAGCTGTGCCCGCAAAGAAAAAGGTTATGAAAAAAGAAAAATCGACAGAAACAGAGGCGCCAGTTTCCACGCCAAAAAAATCGCCAAAAAAGGATGGAACGGAAGATCGTCATGCTGCCCTAAAACAAATTTTACTGGCGAAACGTGAAGCCCTCATTAAAGAAATTAAACATCAACTGGGACAATCCGTCACTGAAGAAGAGCAACGCCGGCTAGAAGCGGCTATGGATAGTGGTGATCAGGCCTTAGTGGATTTAGAGCGTGAAATGGGGATTTCCCTTCAAGAGATGCGGAACCGAGAGCGGCAGCTGATTGATGACGCTTTAGATAGTGTCGATGAAGGCACCTACGGTATCTGTGCCGACTGTGGAGATGAAATTAGCGAAAAACGTCTTCATGCGCTACCCTTTGCTCGCTTATGTGTGGAATGTCAATCGAAGCGCGAACTCCTGGAAAAAATCGAGCGATCAGAGCAACGCTCATAAACACACAATCCCATCTTTTTCTCAGATCGCTAGCTTCGTGCCTTCTATCGATTCTTGCACCTCAAGCTACCTCACGATCCTTTTGCTCATCGATATTTTTCCGGGATAAGATTCGTTTTCGCTCTTCAGGAGCGAACTCCATCGAACATGGTTCCTTGACCCAGCCACATCAACGGAAACTCAGATCAAAATGACTCCTCGTCCTGTCGTCATCTTAGCCAGTGGAGGTCTTGATTCCACCGTCACGGCTGCTCTTGCTAAGTCAGAGGGCCATGACTTGCATCTGTTAACTCTAGACTATGGTCAACGACATCATTATGAAATTGACTGTGCCAAAAAAATTGCAGCATGGCTTGGAGTGAAAGATCATAAAATTCTCCAATTAGACTTAGGGCTCTTTGGTGGCTCGGCATTGACGGATCAAATTCCCGTGCCGACGAATCGACCGGCTTCTGAACGAGGTCACGGTATTCCGGTGACCTATGTGCCAGCACGAAACACAATTTTTCTGAGCCTAGCATTGGCCTATGCGGAAGTGTTGAATGCCGAGAAAATTTATTTTGGCGCGAATATTCTGGACTATTCGGGCTATCCGGATTGCCGCCCAGAATTTATCAAGGCATTTACAGAAGTTGCTAAACAGGGAACGCGTCTCGGTCAAGAAGGCCGTCCTATCGAAATTGAAGCGCCATTGCTGTTGATGTCCAAGCGTGAGATTATTCAAAAAGGCCAGGAACTTGGCGTGCCGTTTCACTTCACGAGTAGTTGTTACCAACCTGGAGAGGATCTTCGGCCTTGTGGTCGTTGCGATAGTTGTCTGATTCGGCAAGCAGGTTTTAGCGAAGCTCAACTCACTGATCCGACGATGATGAATGCTGGTTGAAAAGGAGAGAAGAGATGAAGCCTCAGTGCATACAGTTGGCAACACAAGTGATCGTGCTCAGTCTTAGTAGCCTATTTCTTTCGGGATGTTCGGACAGTGGTTCAAATGCACAACATACGGCTTCAGTATCGCCAACAGTTATTGCTGCTCAAGATAACCCCTTGCCAGAGGAACTAAAGGAAGGCGAAACAACATTCAACAATTTTTGTTCACGTTGCCATGGGCCTCAAGGTCAAGGGACGGAGAATGGTCCACCTTTGGTTCATAAAATTTATGAACCAAATCATCATGGTGATATGGCTTTTCAACGGGCCGCCTCGCTGGGCGTCAGAGCGCATCATTGGAAGTTTGGGAACATGCCAAAAATTGAAGGTGTGACACCAGAGGATGTTACCAAAATTATTGGGTACGTTCGTTGGCTTCAGCGGCAAGCAGGAATTTCCTAAGCGGAAATGTTGATCCCCCCAACAGCGTTCGCGCCATTTTTTTCGTGCTCACGTACTGGTGGTATGCTCCGCACGCCAAAAGATCTCTGGCCTTGCTGGACGGACTTTTTGGGACATTCCTATCATTGATGGCGTCACGGCTTAGTAAACATTTACGTGCCAAGGGAATGAAATATTCAACAGACCCTACGTCGGTTAAGGCATGATTTGCTCCAACTCATTCACCAAAGCCTGAATGCGTGTAAAGCCTCCCTGCCAGAATTTGCGAGAGCTCACGTCAACCCCTAATGGTGTCAGTAAGGTCTGAGGACTGGCTGAGCCGCCACCTGACAGCAATTTTAAGTATTTTGGAATAAAGGTGTGCCCTTCTTTTTTATATTGCTGAAAAAGAGAAAGCACCAATAAATTCCCAAAGCTATAGGAATAACAATAAAATGGACTGGCAAAAATATGAGGGATCGCCAACCATTCCCACCTGAATTCCTCTCCAACATGTACCGCTTTTCCAAATTGTTCTCGCAATAATGTCAGATAGGCTTCTGCGAGTTCATCGCTGGTTGCGCCCGCTGCCACCATGCGATGTGCTTCGATTTCAAATTGGACAAAAAAGGCCTGACGCATAATGGTGGCGTAGGTATCATCAAGTTGTCCGAGAAGCAGACTCACCTTTGTCGTCGTATCGCGTTCTTCTGAGAGTAAAGAATCAGAGAGTAACTGCTCGCCAAAGATTGAAGCCGTTTCAGCTAAGGGGAGAGCCGAATGAAACGTGAACACAGAGTGATTCTCAGCCAACATGGCATGAACGGCATGCCCTAGCTCATGAGCGAGGGTTGAGACATCGCGCGCCTCTCCCGTGAAATTCACCAAAACGTAGGGTGTCTGTTCTGGGCGGACGCTATAGCAAAAAGCCCCACCCATTTTCCCGGGTCGAATAGCAGCATCGACATGCTGTTCATGAATAACACGAGAGGCTAAATCAGCAAGTGTCGGTGAAAAGTTTTGGTATGCGTCTTTCACCATGTGTTCGGCGCGAGAAAATGAATACCGCCTCGACTTCTGCCCATACGGTGCATACAAATCGTATCGATGGAACGTCTTGAGCTTAAGAAGGCGTTTTTTGAGTTGAAAGTATTGTTGGAACACGCCCACATTTTTCCGACAGGTAGCGAGAAGGGCATCAACGGCTTGCTCTGGAAGATCATTTGTCGTATTTCTCACGGCTATTGGAGAAGCATACTGGCGCAGTTGTACGCCTTCATTACCCCAATCCTGAACGAGATGTTTGTAGACATCACCTAAGAAATCTCGTTGTGCCTGATACACCTTAAATAATGATTGATAGGATCCTCGACGAATGGATGCTGAAGGGTTGCGGACGTAGCCCATGAGTTCTTCTCGAGTCAGGTGTTTCGTCCGTCCTTGATGTTTGAGGGGGAAACTCAAGCTATTGGTCGTGACTCCATAGAGGGCTTCTAGGGCTTGTCGTCCTGTCGTATTTTTTATCGTCACAATGCGCTCTTCTGACTCACTCAATGTGTGGGCTTTCAAGCGCGTGAGCGTATCCAAGTGATAGTGATATCGTGTGGCTTGCCTAGAAAGGCGTTTGGCGTGTTTCACAGTCAAGCTTTGCCACCACAGATCAAAAAATAAGAGTCGAGGAGACCATTGAGCCAATCGACTCTGGATCTGATTCTCAAACGCTCGAGCCGTTTGGTTTTTAGTATTTTCAGCAAACCACAAAAATGCATAAGCCCCTAACGTATTCATAGATTCAGCAATGTCTTCAACCTGCTTCAAGATGCTTTCGAAAGCCTGATGTGACATGTCAGAAGTTAGGCGACTTCGCTGTTGTTCAAATAACACAATCTGAGATTCCAATTCCTTTTCAATTCGTCGAGAATCTCTCGCAGGATTTTTCAATAAATCTTTCAGATTCCAGGATGGTAATGCGGATGGCATAGCGACTCCTTTAGCTCATAAAAAATGAACAATGCCTGAGCACTTTTTTTTTAAAGTACAACATGAGAGAAAACGTGGCTTAGAAATTATGAGGAAAGGTCTGGGTGCCCTAGTAGAGATCGAATCTCTAATGATCCCTATATCATTCAACTGGAAATGGATTTTACAACTCTTATCAAAAATCTGGCAAGCAGCTTTCTGTCGGATTCTTTTTTTAAGCGATTCGCTTTTGCTTTCATCTAATCTTCTCCTTCGTAGGCTCATCTCGAAGAAATGTGAGACGCAATTGTTCTGTTGCAGGTCGTACTGACTTAGCCTTCTCTGGCTTGGTGAAGCACACGTGCAGAAGCACCTAAAGGCTACTTGATGATGATCGTTGTTATTCCCCATGATCCTCCTACTTTTTGAGCTTGTTGACTAATAAGCCAAAAAGAGTACGATAGTTTTCACGATCTGTCGTCTCGCTGTTGATGAAGATGCGAGTCACGGTCACACTGGACTTTATTGGAACCGAAGTCACTCATCAATCATTCAGAAATATGAAAGAAATGGTGAGGCAAGTGTTTCGTGAGGCAAAGGAATGATCATGAAAGATATTGGTCATGGCGGAATGCTTGAGGCTTAACTACGGGACGGAGCATACCAAGAAATTCCCCCTATATTATCAAGCAGGCGAACCGACTCTTATGCGCGAACTCTCCAAGTTTTTTTAGCACCGGTCGTGAGACTTCGCTTTCATTGCTTTATGTCTTGAAGGAAAGGACTGGTGAAGCAGAGATGAAAAGGGAGAAACCTCATGTGATTCAAGCCACTCCCGGTTCTCTGATTGAACATGGCGATTTGGCTATGATGAGTCAGGGAGCGCCGCAGAAAATTTTTCTCTGGGACAAACAAGGGAACTACCAGGATTGTGCCTTTCCTAACCCCATCTATGGGCATTTTCTTGGTGGACAAGGGGTCAAAGGAAAAAATATCCAGGATGTTCTGGAACCATCCGTGCGATTTCAACTCCTCGAGACGATACAACAAACAATACAAAGTGGAAAGCCCGCACGAGTCAATCTGGCATTGTTTGGCGCGCAGTCGGCATACAAGACCGTGGTGTGCATATTTCCGTTATCCGAATTAATTATGGGCTGGGTCAATGATTATCCTATTGCGGAGACACCAGATGTTCCTCTGAACGGGGCCCGGAAGATACCAGCAGGAAATCATAAAACCCACATCCCTCGCATCTCTTGTTCTTCCGTGAGCGTGAAGTCTGCGCCTTACTCTGCGAAGGAAAGTCTAATGTTGAAATCGCGCATTAGCTGGACATATCGGAGCGCACCGTGCGCTTTCATCTAGAAAACCTTTTTCGTAAATATCAGGTGTCGTCTCGCTTTCAACTCGCCCTATGTGCCTCGGATCTATTGCTGTTGAAATAGAGTCTCGCCGACAGTCTCAGAAGTTCTCATTCCGCAGTAACCCTCCTTCACCGTTCTCTTTCTCTCTCTCGTTCATATCAATCTAGGTAGAAGGCCCCTGGCGGATTCGCCAGGTATTTTTTATACAAAAATTAAGCTAACATTGGCGTCTGAAAAAGAATGTCTGTTTGGGAGATATTCAAGAAACGCCACCATAAACAACAAGAATGGTTTTTATAGATAATAGGCCAGTTTTGCACGGTATGACTATTGACGGGTGAGGCAGAGCCTTGATTCTCTATCTTGCTCTTCATCGTAGCTATTCGACGATTACGAAGTGGGATCATTCTCGACACGTTTCATCGGAAAAATATCCTCTACCGCTCTGAATCTGTGCCAGTGTTCGTTTGGATATTGGCACGACCAGACAGAAACCATGTGTCGACTACTCTGAAAGGAGAAGAATCATGAATCCTAAGCGTTTGAGTCAAGCGGTCAGTGCCCTTTTTGTCGTGGGGCTATTGCTTTGTACGTTGTGGGGGAATGTGGCTCATGCCACGACCTATTACGCCAATTCAATGAGTGGGAATGATGCCAATCCTGGGACGGAAACCTTGCCGGTTCGAACCTTATCTTATGGTGCGAGTCTCTTAAGTGCGGGGGACACATTATTAATGCGCGACGGGGTATACGGTGGGCTCAATGCAAACGATAACACTCTAACCAATCTCCACGGTTCATCGTGGATTGATGCCCCCGTTATCGCGGCATATCCCGGTGAGACGGTGACTCTCCAGCCATATGGAGGTGAAGTACTTAATTTAACCAAATCGTACATCCAGTATGTCATCTTTGATGGACTAACGATTAACGCAACGAATACAGCTTTCGGGATTTCTATACATAGTGGGGTCCATCATATTCGATTCAAGAATGTGGAAGTGAAAGATGCGAAGGACTCTGGAGTTCTCATTGGGCATGGAAACCAACCATCCCCCTTCCATTCTTTCATCGAGTTTATCAACTGCAATGTGCACCATAATGGTGATAGTCATTTTGATCATGGGTTTTATATTTCAACGGGCAGCAATCTTGTGACCCAATCTTTGATTCATCATAACGCCTCGTTTGGTGTACAGGCCTACTCCGCTACCCAGGGTATCCGTGTGGATAATAACGTATTCTCAAAGAATATCGTCTACAATAACGCGGTGGTCAGCCCATCAGGAACGGGGATTTTCTTGTCTTCTGGCGATGGCAACATGGCATACAATAATGTGGTCTATGGCAACGTGATTGGCATTGGAGTTCGCTTGAACAATCCGACCAATGCCAAAGTTTTTAATAATACGATCTATAAGAATGTTGTCGGTCTTGAAATCGACTCTTCTAGTACGAATACGATGGTGAAGAATAACTTTATCCTCTGGGACTCCGGCGCCGGTATTCAGGATAATGGCATTAACACCATTTTGGGGATTAACCCACAGATTGATTTGATACATTCCGGTATTGACCCTAAATTTAAGAATGCGGCAAGTTTTAATTTTCATTTGCTCGCAGGCAGCCCCGCAATTGATGTGGGGGAGAATTTGACGGAAATCCAAGAGGACTTTGATGGTCTTTCTCGCCCGCAAGGCGGAGTCTCTGACATTGGGGCGTTTGAATTTCCAGGTGGCGGCGGCGATCCACCGCCGGCGGCTCCAACGGGTCTTGGTGCCTCAGCCTCCGGGACAACGATCACGCTGAGCTGGGCCGCGAATACGGAGTCAGATCTGGCGAGTTATAACGTGTTCATGGGGACCTCGCCTGGCACCTATGGCTCTGGGATTGCAGTGGGTACTGTGGTGAGCTATCAAGCCACGGGACTCAATGCGGGGACGACGTATTACTTTGCCTTAAAGGCGGTGGATGCTGGTAGTAACGAAAGTGGTCTTTCTAGTGAGGTCAGCGCGACCACGGCGAATGGGGGCAATAGCTTCCCACCCGCCATGAGTTCCCCCGCGCCGGGGGCCACGTTAACGAGCAGTACGGTGACGTTTGTGGGTGGGCATACCTCAGTCGATGTCCTCCATTCCCTGTGGGTCGGAACGACTGCTGGAGCGAATAACCTCTCGTTGGGAGGGTTGCCAGCTCATAGTCGGACGGTGACGGGGTTGCCGAGCAGCGGCACCATTTATGTGCGGTATTGGACAACAGACAACTCCAATACGAGTACGGGCTGGGTTTATACCGATCAGACGTACACAATGAATGTGGGCGGGACTACGCATCAGCTCACTGTGAATCGAGTCGGATCCGGGACGGGGACCGTGACCAGTGCGCCCACAGGGATTTCGTGTGGGACGACCTGCACGGCTACGTATAACATGGGCACGATGGTCACACTGACGGCTAGCGCCGCGAGTGGATCTACGTTTGCGAGTTGGAGTGGCGGGGGGTGCAGTGGCAGTGGAACGTGTAGCGTAACGCTGACCCAAGCGGAAACGGTTACGGCCACCTTTAATGCCGCCGCGGCTTTCCCCCCATTAATGAGCACCCCCGCCCCGGGGGCCGCATTAACGAGTAGCACGGTGACATTTGTGGGTGGGCATACCTCAGCCGATGTCCTGCATTCCTTGTGGGTCGGAACGACTGCTGGAGCGAATAACCTCTCGTCGGGAGGGTTGCCAGCTCATAGTCGGACGGTGACGGGGTTGCCGAGCAGCGGCACCATTTATGTGCGGTATTGGACAACGGACAACTCCAATACGAGTACAGGGTGGGTCTATACTGATCAGACGTACACAATGAATGTAGGCGGGAACTGATTCTGATCTGGATACGGATTCTTCGTCTTCTAGGAGGGGAGTTTCTTATAGGTTTTATTACGTTCATGATGCCTGAAAGGTAAGCTTAGGTCGAAGGAGGACGAGAGGTTAAAAACGCTGGATCGCCAAGAGACAGAAAAATCTCTAAAGGCCTTTGAAGATCTTCTGATGAGGGATTGCTCAGGTCATCAACAGACCTGGCAATCCTTCTGCTCTTCTGCTTGGAGTTTCGCTTCTCCTTATAATGTTGTTAACGGTTGAGGAGCATGCACTGAAGATTGTGATTGTTTATTCTGAAGTGTCCTCTCCAGGTTTACGTAAGCTTCCTCTTTAAGATGCTGGCTCGATTATTCTGATGCTCTGTTGTGGACGTCAGGAACGAAGAGTAGTCGTGGAAACGAGCGGGTTACGATCGACAGCCACTACGAGAAATATCCCATGCGGATGCCATGGCGATGGCTGAATCGATGCCAGGAAGATGCAGTCGTTGAGTCATGGGTGATGACGAGGTGCTAGGCCTCTTTGACTGATTGATGAGCAAATCAGGCATAAATATCGGTGTGGGTAACAATTCGCCGGGTTCAAACGGAAGACGATCGCGGCCTTGTTGCCTGAAGCTGCTGAATATGCCGCCTTCTTGCCCAGCACATTTTGCACTATAAAGAGCCGCAACCTCTACAAGTCCTTGAGGCAAAGGGGCAATGGCCTGACTGAGGTTTTGTATCGGGGCTTGAATATTGACTGACCCGTCTAACCTGGGGTCTCCAGCCGAAGCGTCGAGCGAACCCAATCGATCAATAAAGACAACCTTGGCGACCAAGTCTATATTTCCCCCAGCTCCTTCGTTTGCCGTGGCCGTAATTTCACTATTGCTCACGACGATAAATTCAGGATCTAAACTGATATTTCCGCCTTTTGTAGCGCTATTGCCTTTGACTGAACTTTCGATTCGACTGTCTTTGAGAAAAATAAGGTCGGAAGCTTCTAACTTGATGTTGCCGCCTGATGATTGAGTCGCATTGGTCGACAGCGTCGCTCCATCAAGACGAATGTCATCTGCGCCTTGGAGAGTAATATTGCCAGCCTCGCCTATGCTTGTGGCACTCGAATTGATCGTTGCTCGGTCCTGAAGAACAACGTCTTTGGCTGTAATGGTGATGGAACCCGCTGCGCCAAGAGTGGGGAAACTAGCATTTTGACCTATTAAAGAAGCAGTGCCAATAAAACCGCCATCGGTAACTTTCAGATTTTGTGTAACCACTTTGATATCACCTGCCTGATTGGTTCCAGATGCTCCGGCCACGATGCTACTTGTAAAAGTTCTATCGTGCGCTAAAGCCTTTGAGCCCCCTGATATTGAGAGCGTGTCATGAGCGGTAAGAGTTATATTGCCTCGAGCGACTCCAGGGGTGCGCGATTCAGTTTCAGCCGAGATCCGACCACCATCACGGATGGAAATGTTGTTGGCCATCACTGACAGGTTCCCTGTCCCGACTGAGCCTGTGACTCCTGTGGAAATTTCGCTTGGTACCCTTGAGTTACGAGTACCAGATACGGTCAGGTGGTCTGCCATAATAGTGATATTGCCTGTTTGAGGAACTGGTAGTCCGGGGGTCGTCGCGATGAAGGTTGCCTGACTCATTTCCGTGTCTTTATTGCCAAATCCCTTGGATTCGATGGAGGCGCCATCTTTGACCAGCACGGTGCCTCCTGTCACGGTGATATCGCCGCCGGACCCCAGGAGCGCAGTAGCCGTGAGAGGGCGGCCTTCCGTGGTCGTGGAAGTAATGCGGCTGGAAATTTCTCTTGTCGGTGGTTGGTTATTGCCCAACTGTGTATTTGTTATTGTGGTGATTCCAGCGAGTATGAGGTTCTCCGTGGCATGGATGATCACGTCGCCCCCAGATTTTTCACTGCCTCTCCCAATGGAAATGGCTGAAATCTCGGCCCCGTCCATCAATTCGACATTTTTGGCATGGATCCTAATGTCACCAGCCTTACTATTTGCCCTTGTTTCAGTGCCAATACGGCTGCGCAGAGGGGATCCACTGTTATTTGTGAATTCGTATGCACCAGACAATAGTACGGTATCCTTACTGTTGATCGTCACACTTCCACCTTGTCCTTCTCCAGAAAAGCTGATGGCATTGATCGTGGCCCCATCTGTAATTTCGAGATTTGTGGCATCAATCGTGACTTCTGCGCCAGGGTTAATCCCTGTAGTATTGGCGAGAATAGCGCTTAAACTGACAAGGAGATTATCTTGTACTCTGGAGAAATTGGCTGGTGGAGGATCGATGAAATCAGCACGTGTGGCTGCTCCCGTGAGCAATAACTGCTCATGTGCTTTAAGGGCAATGGTTCCACGCTTCCCGACAACTGTCATTGAGTTGATATCAGCCGCGATGATTCCCCCATCTGAGATAATGATATTTTTTGCTTCTGCTCTAATGGTGCCGGCTGCAGCAGGGCCGTTCGCTGCCGCCGTAATTTCAGTTGGGACAATTGGGGAATTTTCGGGCGTAAGCGGACTCGTGGTATTTGCGCCAGAAACAGTGAGAGTCTCGACTGCCGTAATCTTTACCGTTCCAGCCGAGGGTAGGCTATTCGTCGAGTTGATTTGCCGGACAGATTGAAGTTCACCAGATTTGACGCTGATTTTTGCCCCGTCTCTAAGCGTGACGTTTTGTGCAGAAATGGTGATCGAGCCGCCAGATCCTAAGAGGCCTTCTCCTACCGGTGTTGATTCGATCGCACTGGAAGAAATTTGGCTGGATAGCACTCCAGTACTTCCAGAGAGATTCACATCTCCGGTCGCATTGATCGTCACATTCCCGGCATTCCCACTTCCACGACCGATGGTGGAGGTGGTAATTTGACTCCCATCGTTGATCATCACATTCTCGCTGGTTGTGATGGTGACATTGCCTGCATTGCTTGAGCCCGACGTGGCGGCGGTGATTTGAGATCGATTGCCGAGGATTAATCGGCCTCCACGGATGACGACAGTGCCACTGGTATTTCCCCTCACATCGACCATGCTCTCATCGGTAATGTTGACCGAACCGAGTTTGGTCAATGTGGTGAGCGGAAAATCAGGTGTGAGCTCAGGCCCTGTTGTGGTGACTGTGCCGGATGCTGAGACACTGACAAGGTTGATTTGGCCGCCTGGGGCAGCAAGAATGCTTGCCGTCAGTTGAACCCCAGTATTCGTATCAGTAATCAGATTTCCTTGCTGATCGTCTTGAGGCAAACCGTTAGCATCTCCCCCGATGATGGAGATGACTTTTCCTGGTTGAACTATGAGGGTGGTACTCTCCACCGAAATTCCAGCAAAGGGTTTCGAACCAGAAAATCCAAACGCGGAGGGTGGAGCAGAGGTGAGCAGATCTGGTATGGCCTCATTAGCAGAAAACAGTCCGGCTCCCGGGCCTGTTCCGAGCCGGATGGAATTAGCCGTGCTCACATGAAAGGAGCCATTAAGGTCTAAGCTGGCGTTGGGCCCAAACACCACCCCGTTGGGATTCAGGAGGAAAAAATTCGCGTCACCAAAACCTTCGCTTTGAATGGTGCCAAATATGTTGGAAGGATTATTCCCGGTGACTCGACTTAGAATATTGCTGGTGGGTAAGCCCGAATCATTTTGGAAATTCGCGATATTGTTCAACGGCACACCGAATTCACCAAAGCTATGAAAGACATTCCCTCCATTACTTGGCCGTGTTCCTCCGGTAATATTGTATTGCGTGTTCCCACCGACGTTGAGCGCCCCGCTGACTTGGGTATTGAGGCCAGATTCAGTAATGGGAGGTGGCACTTGGGCGAAGATATCAATTGGGTGACAACTGAAAACAAAAAATAGACAGATGGTCAGCACAGCCATTTGGATAATAGGTCGTTTCAAAATATTGACGATCATGGATACGTTTCTCTCTGTCGTGTCCTTCTTTTCATGCAACGCGTCGTTGAGAGTGGATAGAATCTTTACGTCTACTGATGGGTGAAAGAGTGCACATTTGGATTCGATATTACCCTTGAACGTAAGGGAAATCGCTGGTCGTGAAGATTTCAATGAATGTGAGTTTTGCTTCTAGATTAGGCATTATACATTTTGGGCCGTAAAGATAAAAATCGTTCGATAATAATCGCTCTTAGGTTAAAAGAGTGAGTTGACATTTTTGATAAATCATGAATGAACAGTGAATGGATAAAGCGATGCCCATCAGCCATGCCCAGATATTAAACTGGAGATAATTGGACTTTCTCAACCCTCCATATGTGTCTGATAAGGAGGAGGGTAGGCGCAGCTAGGCTGATTTCATTTGGCCTCAGGGGCGGAATTCCCCACGAAATTTTAGGCCAGGCTCAATAGGCTGTTCAGATTGCTTTGGTGCTAGCTTCGTAGCTGGAAAGATGTCCAATCCCTATGGGCGCCTATGTTCCTTTGTTTGATGGGAATGTTGAAAAAACCCGCCAGCGGCGTTCTTGCTCTTTTGCCGTACTCACGTACTGGAAGAACACTCCGTGCGTCAAAACGGCTGCGGCCTGCTGGCTGAATTTTTGAGCATTCCCGTCAGTTGTTGACAACACAGTTTCCTGCAATATTGACGAGCGATCTTGGAGAAATATTCAACAACCTCTTTGATGCAATTAAAAATGAGAAGAATAAATGATATGCCATGGAAGGAGGGGAGGAGAGGACGCTTAGGGGTTCTCCTGTGAAAGAGGTACAGTGTAGGTGTTATTCTACATCCCCTAAAAACATAGGAATGCCCAGGCGTTTGCGCGGAGTCTCGCCTTTCAGGAGCAAACCTTGACGCTCTGGCGCGTCACCACGTTCCCCAGCATGCTGCGTGAAGGCATGAGCCTTAAAGCTTGAGCCAAGAAAGACCGTGTGCTTGCCGTAACGTTGTCGTAATTTATCCACGGCTCGGTACACGCGTTGATATTTTTCAATCTGCACGGGTGGGTCAAAGAGCGTCAGTTGAATGATGTCATCATTTTGCAATTTCAAGAGGACTACTCCGGTGGAGCGATATTGCCATCGTGTATGAAACATTTCATCAAATAAGGGGCGTAGGGCATGGATCACTTCATGAGAAAATGCTGTCGGCCTTGTAAATCGCACTTCCAGTCCCGTATCTCGAAAGTCTTGTGTCCGTAAGAGACAGGTCGCCCCACCTGCTGCTAAATGATAGCGTCGCGCTTTCATACAGGCATTCTCAATATTTTTAGACAATTGGGCAAAGACAAAGCCACGATCATTGGATGGCGGTGAAAATGTTTTAAACTTCTGGATCGACTGATAACGTTCTTTTTGGCGAGTTTCCAACTCTAGGACACACTGCCCCTGCAATTCCTTCCATAGCTCAACAAATGGCTTGGTCAGACGCCGCGTGATCCACGCTTCTGGCTTTCGCGCAAGTTCTAGCGCCGTATACACCCGATGTTTTGCCAGATACGCGGCAGTCTGCCCTCCGATACCCCACAGCTTCTCAACCGAAAGCTTTTCCAGATAGTGATGAATCGCCCATCCAGGAATACAGGTGAGTCCAGAAGGTTTCTTCCACTTGGAGCCAATCTTGGCAATGACCTTACTCGGTCCGAGACCCACAGAAAAAGTAAAGCCCAGTTCCGTATCCAATGTCTGCTTAATTCGTTCGGCAATCTGTTGGTACGACCCTTTGAGAGTCCGTTGCATTCCGGTCAAATCTGCAAAACATTCATCAACACTGTATTCCTCCACATCTGGGGTAAAGCGTCGGACAATCGCAAACATTCTCAGAGAAAGCAGCGAATAGGTTTCATAATCCGAAGGCAGGAACACGGCATCAGGACAGATTTTTTTTACGTCATGGAGCCGCATGGCTCGTGTGACCCCTCGTGCTTTGGCTTCATAGCTCATGGAGGCAACAATGCCGCGCTCCTTGCCGGTAATCACGGGTTTTCCCTGTAAGGCTGGATTACGAGATTGCTCACAGGCGGCAAAAAAGGCATCCGCATCAATATGGAGAATTGCGCGTGGCAGATGCACAAGGGTAAGTGGCCTATTCATGATTCGATCCAGGAGATTAAAGGACTGTTGAATGTTAACTTTTGCATGAGCCAATGTGGCCATGGCTGTCGACGATTTCAGTCCACACGGGTTTTTAAACAAGCCCATTAGTATTTTCGTATCAGACTACAGACGACCGCCGCAATGCGTAATTCTTCTTTGGGCACAATCGGCGGATATTTCTTATTGGCGGCTTCCAGGGACACTTTCCGCCCTCGTTTATAGAGACGCTTGAGTGTCCATTCTCCATCGACTTGTGCGACAACGATCTCACCATGTTTCGCGTGTTCCCGTCGTTCCACCAGGACAATATCTCCTGGCATAATGCCGGCATCGATCATGGAATCGCCGGTGACATTCAACATATAGGTGGCTTGCTTATTCTTGACGAGGAATTCTTCAAGACTGATGGGGTCGAGGAGTTCTTCTTCCGCTGGATTGGGGTAGCCTGCTACGACCGAACCAAGCCAGGGAATCTCAAAGAAATGGCGTGTAGGTAAGAGCCGACCAGTTGCATCCTTTTGGAGACGACCAGCCTCAATCAGATGGTTGACCAATTTGAGTGCAGCAAACTTGGAGCGGAACTGTGCGAGTTTCGCTATTTCCTGATACGAGGGCATCCGCCGATTGGCGTAGTAAAAACTGACGATATTGGCAAAATGTTGCTCTATGGTCATGGATGCATAGTAGGTGTACGTTCGTACACTTGTCAAGGAAGAGATTCATTACCTCAAGATGTGGTGGTTTCGTCGATGGAGAACCGAAGGATTCGTCGTCGAAATCTCTTGCATGGCCAATTTCTCCCATTGAGGGTGTTGGCATGTTCGACAGCCTAGCCATGTGTACGGATGACCTCCATGGGCTATTTGACAACATTTATTGAGCGCTGAAGCGTTGTGTGTCGAGCGGGGAGTGACTTGTGTTTGAGCTGTTGTGCGAGGGCTGTCTTCCTGAAGCTGTGTATATGAAGAGTCGTGGTGCACTTCAATGCGAGACTGAACCTGCCGCCATGACGTAACAATAAACTTGATCAGAAATTCAAGTTTAGAGTTGCGAAGGATGATGGCAATGAAAGGAGTGTTTGCAAGATTGATGATGAGGGTTTCATTGAGGTGAGGCGCATGCCTGTAGGTTGGGCGACGCTGGTGTGCCGTTGATGGAATGATTCTAGATGATAGGGGTGGGGGCGATATGGACAACCATACAGCTCACCGGATGCTTTCTCCTCTCGAAGGCCTTGAAGCTACCTGACGAGAAGGATCACAAAGGCGACGCTCCCGATGAACCACGCCCAGTCGAGGCTTAGATCCAGAGGCATATGATAACTCCCGCGATAATGGTTAACCACCAACACATTTCTTGTGAAGCTTGGTCGCCTACGCTTTGATCGTCGCCACATTTCATACGGTACCTCCTTCGTTGGTGTCTTCACGGTACTCGTCACATTACTGTTTCGGCTATTCCCCAAAGGAGGAAGGCCGTATGCACGCGAAGTTATGAGGCTTGAAGCGTTGGAATACTTGGGGTAATGTTAGGAATAGTTGAGAATCTTAAGGGGAGGCGCGGTGCCTCATTCGAGGGGGGGCGGTCCTACTGATGTACTAGGCAACCAAGGTCTTCGCACATCTTATTCTAGTGGACATGCTCTGCTTGTTATTGCTGATCCGCCAGTTCATCATTCATCGTGTCGAAGGCTGATCGCAGCCAACGAACGGTCTCAGCCTGGGTCATTTTCCGGAAGTTTTCTACCACTTCATCAATGTCTTCATGCTTGGAGCCCTGCATGTCCAATGACTGAATCATATAAATAAATGGCACGGAAATTCGGGCATTGAGTCGGTTGCCGTAGAATCGATTCGTATACAGGACCATATCGTTCACCTTCCACCCAGGAATGTGTAACTGCGAAATTTTTGGCATAGCCGAACCCATTGCCAGCCCACGAGTAAAACCTTGGATATACATTGATTTTTCACGAGTACTGAGTTTTATCCAGGCTCCTCTGTCCATAAAAAATGGAGGATCTTCAGCGTGGACTTGTTGTCGTGGCCCGACGAAGAGCACTACTAAGCAGATTAGGACGTATAAAGCTTTCATCACGACACTTTCCTCATTGTAAGGCTTTCGACAACAGCCCGTTCTTCTTCTGCGTCTTTAGTAAATTCGACATCGCTTCTTCCAGTACGCTATGAACAACATGAAACATTACGACTACGGTATGATCGTGATTTTTTTTGATTGAACACTCGGAGCCGTTTTCTGAGCGAGTGAGCTCAATCTCAAATCTATACGGTAGGAATTGGATCGTCTCACGTCTACTGGTGTGGGCTGTGGTGATTGAGCAGACGTTTTTCCTGACCCCAATCTACAGGAAATGTCACATGCTACGGCCTGATCGGGCATTCATGGGGATCGTAATATTTTCCCTGTTCGTCCATAAATCGATACTGTTGTTCGCCGGTTAGAAGCGTGTTAAAGGTTCTCACCACAATGTTATCCCCTGCATCTTTTACCCAAAATCTGAGATCATCTCTTCCGTCCCCATTATAGTCGTGTACGGTTAGATCCAATCCTCGGCTTATGAGACTTTCATCGATGAGGCACGACGTGGATTCTTGGTCATGTGGTTGCTGAAACGAAACAATCTTGAGTTCTCCACTCTGCTTCCACCAGGCGATCACTTCATTGATCTCTCTGCCATCATGATTGAGCTCCCCTTGGAAAAGCGTCACACGGCTATCTCCAATCCTACTGAAAACTTTCGGGTTAATTGAACGTCCGTGAAAAGAAATAGTCCCGCCGTTTAATCGTGAAATAAACAGTTTGTTCTTCCCAGTGCGTGGATCGACTGTAAGAATGTCGGCCGTCGCTTTGGTTCGAGTCTCGACTTGAAAAAATTCTCCTGCGAGTCGTTCACTATGTGCATTCAGAGAAATCTGCCATGGAGTCCCAGACAAAAGCATACACGCATCTTTGAACTTCTCTCCCCATACTAATATGTCTAGTCGTCCGTTCCCCGAAAAATCTGCAGAATACAGTTCATGCGCCTTGTGCTGATTCTTGTCGCAGAGGTCAACGGACCGATCCTGGCCTGCCTTAGATTGGAATGGACTTGATTGGCAACCGGATACTGCCAATGCACAAGCAATGAGGATGCACACAAGTGGCGGGGGATTTCTGAGCATTGAACGTCTGTGGTTATCGCCTTTGAACACAAATAGCATAATCATCTCTCGGATTATTTGTTATGATTCTCACAGAATATGCCTTCATTTTGTCTTCCTAGTTGGGGCAATCAAGCCATTCAGATTGATGGCATTGTGGAACGAATGATTGAGTCACGACGCATATCCTGATTGTGAGCGAATTGCATGATTTTACTCTACTTTCCTTCAATGTCTATAAAAACTTTTCTACTCGTTTCTCTGTAAGGGACAACATGCGGATGAATGCTGAGTAGCATAACCAGAGCTCAAAAAAGGAGCCACCCTACCATCGAGGGGGTTCGGAATGTTGCAGACAGCAGGGATACCCTCAATCTATGTGTAAGCTGTCGTATTCCAGGTCGCCTCTTCCAAGGAGGAATAGATCTGAACAAGCTCGGAAGCATGCCACACATGAAATTGAGTCCAAATCGGTTCTTGTGGTTTCACTAAGCTGACCTCTACTTGATTTGACTTCATATTGGCATACCAACGAAAGAATTTTCGAAAATTGTGGGAATCAATGCTCGTGATGTTGGAGAAATCTAGGATGAGCTGAGACTGGCCTGTTTTTTGAGCCAATAGTATTAGGATTTGAATGCCAAGCGTGATCCGACGATCAAATGGTCCAGTCAAGGTCAGGACTTCTGTGGTGTACGGGTGCTGTTCACGAACCTGAAACATAGCGCGTACCTTCGGGTGAGGAAGGGGTTTAGCTCATAGTGAATCTCTTGATACGAGGTGGAACAATTCACCGAATGGGGTACGGAGAAACCCTATTCAGACAGAATTGTGATGACTGGTCCAATTACTGGTTGTTTCGTTTGGAGTTGGTTTGACATGGTGTGGAATTTCGCCCGCTATGAGGCAGCGAGCACATCCTAGAGCAGCAGCTGAGGGTCTTGCTAAGGGAGCAAAGTCTGTTGTTGTAAGGTCTGCGAACAGCCATAACTATATAAAAACTGACTTGACCCATATATGACCCATATAAAAATATAGAACGGTTTCATTCTCGACTCTTTTTTAGAGAAAGACTGTTGGAATCATTGGGTACTTCCGTTAGGGCAGGGGAGGGGGAGGAAGAGTCGTTATGCTTGTTCTGAATAAGGGACTTCACTTAAAATTCTTGAGCAATCGGGTAACGCACCGAGTGTCATGTTCAAATGGTTTTTTAATAAAACGCCATTTTAATTAATTCCCTGATCCATGCCCTACTGTTTGCTGAGTAGAGCTTTCATGCTCGTGCCGTTCCAATAGCCGTGACTCGGAATCGTATTTTTCAGACGTTTGGCGTCGACGCGCGTATGTTGGCCTTGTTTTATATGCAAAGAATGCCCAAATGACCGAAGTAATCATGATCACCCCACCTACACCACTTGCTGAAATCTCAATTGCGGCAGCTTTTATTAGAGTTTGATCCTGACCTGTCACCCCATACAACAATACCGCAAGACCAATCATTAACGTAAGCATGCCACCCCCAGCTAGTGTAAGGGCGAGCTTAGTTTTGGCTTGAATGAATGCAATATCTACCGCGAAGCTATCCTGCTTCATGAGAGGCACCTCCTTGGTATTCTCAGATCTTACATAAAGTATTTCAGCATTGTCCGCTGGCTTGAATTCTTGATGATAGGCTAAAACTTCTGCTGCGAGTGGCCCCATACCTCGTAGCGTGGCTGTGTTGGGTGAGCAACTTTGAATATAGATATGGACATCCGGAGTGATGCCGAGACGTTTGACTACCGCCAATAAACAAACACCCTCTAAGATTATGGGCCGTGAATGTAAAGCGGCCGATAGCTCAGGGTAACGAATGAACTCGAGAAAACCACCTTTGCCTGGCAAGACATAATTGTCAAGATGGATTAAAGGGATTCCTAAGTGCGATGCGACGTCACAGGCAATCGTGGACTTCCCCGCACCATGGTAGCCGTCAATCGTGAATAGACCGGAAGGCCATTTCTGAAGCAATCCCACCAGTTCGCTTAAAGAGGAGATATTGCGGGGCATTGACTTGTCCGCACAACTAGAAATTGCGTAGAAAATTTTGGTGATATATCACGTAAGGTATTTATTGAAAGGGCAGGATATCAAGGGATTCTGTTGGTTTAAGAACTAGAGTGTGCTCTATTCATTTCAGCACTGTATAAAACTCACTTGATAATGTAAACAGACTATGGGAAGACGTGAATAGGAACAAAATCAAACGGAAGACCCTACACTAATTACAAAATATTTTTTCCCCCGGCATGGTTCTTTTTCACGAGAGACTCGATCGTTCCCTTGCTGATGCAAATGAGTGGTGGCGATATTCACTTTCTCCGCACATCCCCCATGAGATGAATCACCGCCTACTGACTCCCTAGGTCTGACTGTCTAGTGACCCAGACACATTGAGGATACATTCCAACGGTGGAGCGTAGGCCAGATATTCATCATAGTCGTTCAAATCCTCGTCACCAGCTAGTCACCGCGTGCTTTGGTCTAGTGCGTAATAGATCCACCTCATGACTAGGTTTTCTCGATGGTGCGCCTATCGGCGGCGGCCTTTAGTGAACCACCCTGCAGTTGCCCATAGGGTATAGCACCTCAACACTGAATCCACCGTGGTAGCTCACTCTTGTTCGCCAGGATGGGGCTTAGCGGGACGAAGGGAAGTAGAATTTCACACCTGCCAGGGCAAGGAAGGTATGGGATGTAAATTTGCTCTCGAAGGCTTTAGTGCCATTGACCTCAAATTCGGCATCCCCTTTATTACTTTTCCACGCCACTTCGAGATTGAGAGCCACATGATCATTGAGGAAGATATCTGTTCCCCCAGCAATACGAAAGGCCACGGTGGGGTCTGGTTCAACCTTGCATCCATTAGCCCCACAAAAGTTATTCAATCCACCGGATTCTTCAAACTCATTGACATTGATCCCCAGGCCGACAGACAGGTAGGGCGAAAACCGTCCCATTGTGACATGGCCTTCGACGAAGGGCATGAGTGAGAAGGTTTCGAATTCACCAGTTTTCCCAAACCTCGTATCTTCTACACGATGCTGGTCGTACTCAGCCATAATCCCCACATTGAGAATGCGTTTGAAGGAGTAATAGAATTGTACGTTGAGAGCTGGCCCAGGCTTACTATCGTTATGATCAAGAATATCCGTGGTCGGAAACGAACCTCCTGCTCGTATAGAAAATCCCAGCCCATGACGTGGAGGAGTGAGTTCATCCTTTGTTGCTTCTGCTTGCACACCCATAGGGAATAACAAGGCTGCGCCTAGGGCAATGACTAGAATCCTTCGCATAAAATACCTCCCCTTTTGAAGAACGTGGATATGATTTGTAGCATAAAATATCTTTATGCTATGTCCACAGCATCAAGTGTTGATATGCTATCCGCTTGTTTATGCTTTCGAAAGAACGTGATCGGTAATGAAGGGGCCTCCTTGCTGCCGTCGCTGTTTAGATCACTGGCCCCCTGGCCTGATATTGTGAATGGACTCCAGATTGCTGCCCTTTGATTAGGTCCGCAATCTTCATTATCTGTGAAGCATTCCGAGAATTGTCATTTTCATATGAATCCGCGTAAGGGCTTCGGTTTGGAATACGGGTCAAATGTGTTGTCAGGAGTGTTATGTCGTCCGAAGCTTCGCGATGAATGCTTGATGTTTCGCTATTCAGTCGGTAATAGCGGTATTTGGATTGACGATTCACTCGTTGCACTATGTGACTAACGGCGATTTTTTCGGAGCTATGGAGCCCTCGTATTCTATCGGAGAGGAGATGCTTCGTTTACTTTGCGTGATCGATCGAAATCACTAACCCAGATTTTTCTTAATTCCTAATTTGCAATTGAATGAGGATTGTTTGGCAAAGGAGGTGTGTCAGCAGCAGAAAAGGGGAGCGGGAAGATAAACTGGAATAGAGGCCTACGTGGGGATTATGGAGCTGGTGACAGGGATCGAACCTGCGACCTGCGGTTTACAAAACCCTTCAACCCCAGAAGA
>JAJDBQ010000088.1 GCA_029261255.1 Nitrospirales bacterium | reverse complement strand
CAGTAAACCAAACGCACAGAGAGCTACCATCGCCCGACGTAGAGATGACTTGTTCATCTGCTCCCTCCTTACAGTGTTAGAATGACAAAAATTAAAAACAAACTTAACCATTTATCTTCTGAAACCTTAAAGCCTCATTCCTCAATTTAAAATACCTTATGCTCCCCATAGACCATAAAATAGGTCTTGGTCTGGGGAGGGACAATGCTACTCGCCCGGGGCATCGTTGTCAAGCAATTTTCTATGCGTTTTTTATAATGTCTCAGCCCCATTTTGCAGACACTTTTTTAGGTATTGGTCCTAGGGCAGTGACCACAAAATCCTTTTGATCTAACAACTTCTGGCTAATTTGACGGACTTGATCAGGAGAAATCCGGTCTATGGCTTTTACGATTTCCTGCAAGGTGACATGACGGCCTTGATAGAGTTCATCTTTGGCCAGCTTATTCATGCGTCCATAGGTGCCTTCTAATCCTAACATGAGATTCCCTTTTAGTTGAGTCTTTGTCCGTTCTAATTCTTTCTCAGACACTCCACGACGACACAATTTCTTCGCTTCTTTACATATCTGATCAATGACGACGTCCACTTCCGTCGGCCTGGTGGCCGCGTAGACCGTTAAGGTTCCACCATCAAGAAAACTCGAAAGATGCGAATAGATGGTATAGGCTAACCCACGTTTTTCGCGGACTTCCTGAAACAACCGCGAACTCACACCACCACCTAAAATTGTATTCATCACATACGCCGCATAACGATCAGCATGCCCGACTTCGAGCCCATTGAAACCTACGCAGAGATGCACTTGTTCCAATGGCTTGGAATGAAAACTGTGTCGTGCTGACGCGCTATCAGGCCAGCCATTACTTGTATTTTTTTCAGCCCGTTTGTCTGTTCCTTCACCCTGCCATTGACCAAAATATTCATTGGCTTGATCCAACAATTGGGGGAAGGAAAAGTTTCCAGCCACAGCCAGAATCGTATTTTCCGGTCGATAATGTTTGTGTTTATATTGGAGAAGGGTTCGGCGATTCATCTGCTTCATTGATCGTGGCGTCCCTAAAATAGGACGCCCAATAGGATGATTGCCCAAGACGTCCCTAGCATGTAACTCATGGAGATAGTCTTCTGGATCATCCTGAACCGTTCGGATTTCCTCAATCACAATCTGCTTTTCTTTTTCAAGGTCTCGAATTCCAAAACGTGAATGATGAAAGAGGTCGGCTAACAGGTCAAAGGCTGCACCGACTTGCTGGTCTAAGACTTTGACATAAAATGCCGTTGCCTCGTGGGTCGTAAACGCATTCATTTCCCCACCCAAAGCGTCTATTTCATTGGAAATCTGGGCAGCCGATCGATTTCGGGTCCCCTTAAACATCATATGCTCGATGAAATGGGAGTAACCTTCCTCGCCTTTGATTTCGTAACGACTTCCCACATTTGCCCAGACACCAAGTGCCACGGACCTCAACGAGGACATTCGTTCGAGAACAACCCGAACTCCATTATCTAAGACAACTTTTTTATACATGGTAATCCAAGCAAGAATGGTTACGCCGAAGGTTCATTGTTCTCAGCTTGTTCTGCCATCGCTTCTTTCCGGCTGAGTCTGATTTTGCCTTGTCGATCAATCTCCAGTACTTTGACCATAATTTTTTCGCCTTCAGACACTTCATCGGAAACGGATTCAACACGATGATCAGCTAATTGTGAAATATGGACGAGCCCATCCATATTCGGCAAGATTTCCACAAATGCCCCAAAATCCATAATTTTCTTGACCGTCCCTAAGTAAATTCTTCCAATCTCCGCTTCTTCAACCAAGCCGCGCACCATATCCATCGCCTTTTTGGCAGAGCTTTCATCGACTGCGGCAATCGTCACAATCCCCGTATCTTCAACATTCATTTTCACACCACATTCGGCAATAATCCCACGGATAACTTTGCCTCCTGGACCAATGATATCTCGAATCTTGTCTTGCTTGATTTGAATCGTGCTGATCCGAGGAGCATAGGGAGCCAATTCAGTGCGATGCGTCGTGAGACATTCATTCATTTTCTCCAAAATCGTCATACGACCTTCTCGTGCCTGCGCAAGCGCCTGCCGCATGAGAGTTGGCGTCACCCCACCGATCTTAATATCCATCTGCAAGGCAGTGATACCATCCTTGGTCCCGGCTACCTTAAAATCCATATCCCCTAAATGATCTTCTGTACCTGAAATATCAGACAAAATTGCGAGCTGATCACCTTCTAGGATGAGTCCCATCGCAATCCCAGCGACTGGCGCCTTAATGGGTGCAGCTGCATCCATGAGGGCTAAGGTTCCACTACAGATCGTGGCCATCGAGGAGGATCCGTTCGATTCGAGCACCTCAGACACAATCCGGATGGTATAAGGGAATTCTTCCTTTGTGGGCAAAACAGCACTCAACGCCCGCTCAGCTAACTTCCCATGGCCGACTTCTCTCCGCCCTGGCCCGCGCAAAAACTTTGCTTCCCCCACGCTGAACGGCGGAAAATTATAATGCAACATAAAGGACCGCGAATATTCGCCTTCCAAGGCATCGATTCGCTGCTCATCGTCACCCGTTCCTAATGTGACTACGCCCAAACTCTGCGTTTCCCCTCTTGTAAACAAAGCCGAACCATGCGTACGTGGCAACAGTCCCACTTCACACGTAATGGGGCGAACATCCGTCAAACCACGCCCATCAGGACGGGATTTCTTTTCTAAAATCATCCGGCGGACTTCAGAATATTCCAAATCATGAAACGCCCGTTTGACATGAGATTTCCGTTGATCATCTTCACCGGCAACGGCTTCAATTGATTCTTTCAGTATTTGATCAATC
>JAJDBQ010000087.1 GCA_029261255.1 Nitrospirales bacterium | reverse complement strand
GCCATCAGGCTTAAGATGTTTCCCTTATTCGCTAGGCTAAGGAGAGCTATCTATGAAGGTGATTTTGCAGGAAAATGTTGAGGGCTTAGGGTATTTAGGCGATGTATTGACCGTGGCTAATGGGTACGCCAGGAACTATCTATTGCCTCGAAAAAAAGCAGTGCTGGCGGAAGAACGGCAAGTCAAGCTGCTGCAGCATATCAAACGACAAATCGATCAAAAGGCCAAGAAAGAAGTCGAAGCCTTAGGTGATATTGGCAAGCAAATGTCGAATGTCTCGCTGACATTCGAAGTGCAAACTGGCAAGGATGATAAGTTGTTTGGTTCCGTGACATCGAAGGATATCGCTGAGCAATTAGCTTCCCAAGGCATGACCGTGGATCGTCGTAAAATCCAGTTGCCACAACCGCTGAAAGAGCTTGGTACGTTCCCCGTTCCGATAAAATTGCATCGAGATGTGTTTACCAAAATAAATGTCACACTCGTCAAAGAGGCCGGTGCAGAGCCAGTCGTGGAAGAGCCAGCTGCCACGGAAGAAGTACCTGCTGAAGCAGTGGAAACCGAGTAGCCGATGCGTCATTCTGTTGGGACATTGAAAGCCATTCGGGATAGCGATTATGAGGTGTATGCCGCCATTCGTTCTGAGGAAAAGCGGCAACGTGAAAATTTAGTGCTCATCGCCTCGGAAAATTATGCGAGTCCTGCTGTGCTGGGAGCTCAAGGCTCCTTGATGACGAATAAATATGCTGAAGGGTATTTCGGGAAGCGATATTACGGTGGTTGTCAGCATGTGGACACGGTTGAAGAGTTGGCTATCGCCCGCGCGAAAGAAATCTTTGGGTGTGAGCATGTGAATGTGCAGCCGCATTCTGGATCGCAAGCTAACATGGCTGTCTATCTGTCGGTCCTGAAGCCTGGGGATACGATTCTCGGCATGGACCTCGCGCATGGTGGGCATTTAACCCATGGTAGCCGAGTCAATTTTTCAGGGAAAATCTTTCAGTCGTTTAGCTATGGCGTTGACCGGGAAACTGAAGCCATCGATTATGATGCCGTGGAACGCCAAGCGAAGGAAGTTCGGCCTCGGATGTTAGTTGTTGGGGCGAGTGCGTATGCCAAGATTTTAGACTTTCCCCGTTTTCAAGCTATTGCCAAGTCTGTTGGTGCGTATCTATTTGTGGATATTGCTCACATCGCTGGCTTAGTGGCTGCAGGTCTTCATCCTAGTCCAGTTCCCTATGCCGATTTCGTGACCACCACGACGCATAAGACCTTGCGAGGGCCACGAGGGGGCATGATCATGTGCAAGGAAGAGCACGCGAAGGGTGTCGATAAGATGATATTCCCTGGAATACAGGGTGGGCCCTTGATGCACGTAGTCGCTGCTAAGGCGGTGGCTTTTAAGGAAGCGCTTGCTCCTGGATTTACCATCTATCAAAAGCAAGTGTTGGCCAATGCGAAAGTGATGGCCGAAGGTTTCTTGAAACGTGGGTATCAAGTGGTTTCTGGCGGTACCGAGAATCACCTCTTTCTGTTGAATTTGAACTCGAGAAATGTGACTGGCAAAGATGCCGAAGCGGCATTGAATGCATCAGGCATTGTCGTGAATAAAAATGCAGTGCCGTTTGATGAGAAGCCGCCGATGGTAGCGAGTGGTATTCGAATTGGGACGCCAACCGTTTCAACGCGTGGAATGCAGCAAGCTGAAATGGAGCAGATTGTGTCTTGGATGGATGAGATCATTCAACATGCTCACGATGCCGCGCTTCACAAACGTATTCTACGAGAAGTCAAAAACCTGTGCGCCCGTTTCCCGATTTTTCATCCTTACTAATTCTTCCTCTACGATTCCTTCCAAGGTCTAAGGACTCTCTCCTGTGAAATGTCCGTTCTGTGACAAGCTCGAAGATAAAGTGATTGATTCGCGCACGGCGCGAGAAGGAGAAGTCATTCGTCGCCGTCGTGAATGTTTGGGCTGTAAACGGCGCTTTACCACGTATGAACGTATTGAAGAAAGCATGCCTCTGGTTGTCAAAAAAGATAACCGACGTGAGCCATTTGATCGAGCCAAAATTTTATCGGGCCTCAAAAAGGCCTGTGAGAAGCGTCCCGTTAGTATTGGGTCCTTAGGTTCAGCGACGGATCGAATAGAGAAACGGATTCAAGACTTAGGGGAGACGGAAGTCGCAAGCCGCGCCGTTGGAGAAGAAGTGATGCGGGCGTTACAGGAATTGGATTCGGTGGCGTATGTACGGTTTGCCTCGGTATACAGGGAATTTAAAGACATTGATCAATTTATGGACACCATTCGTGCCCTAACGCACGAATCAGGACGCACGTAGCAGCGGCGACCGTCAATCTCAACACGTTCTGAATCAGAACGTCGCCGACTCCTTTCTCGTTAGAATTCTGGCGAAGTACATTGCTTTCTCCTGAAGATTCATCCATCTACTCAAAACATGTTCGTGTGCTTCAATGCCACCTCTCAAGTCCTCAAAACCAATCAAGCGCTCAACAACTTCTCGAAAGCTGACGGCTAAACCTCGTCTTCAGGGTGTGACCGCGAGCCGTGTCGCGATTATCGGGGCTGGACAGGGTGGCACCGCCCTCATGGAAATATTCGCCGAAGACCCGTTAGTGACTGTCGTGGGTGTAGCAGAAACTCGACCGTTGACAAGGGGTGTTCGGCTTGCCAAAAAATTAGGTATTCCGGTCCTGCGTCGGTATCAAGATCTTTTGGAAATGAAAGATGTGGATTTAGTGATCGACGTCACTGGTAATCCCGACGTGGAACAGAAGCTTTTGGAGGTGCAAGCGCCACACTTAGCCATCGCGGGCGGAGCGAGTGCAAAGTTTATGTGGCAACTCATTGAGGCGAGGATTCGTGCTTCGGTAGAAATTGAGAGCACCTTGACTCGGTATCAATCGCTCTTTCGATTGTATGTGAAGGAAGAGGCTGAAGGAGCCGTGGATGAAGAGCGTACGCGTATTGCTTGTGAAATTCATGATGGATTAGTGCAGACCTTGGTGGGTGTCAATCTCAAGATGGAGCGTGTGCGTGAGCTCGTGTCAGAAGATCCCAGCAAAGGATTGACCATGCTTGATCAAACCAAAGGGGAATTGAAGCACGCCATTCTGGAAGCACGCGAGGTGGTGTATAATCTCCGACCGGGGCAATATGATCACATGGCGCTCATCCCGGCCTTGTCGAATTATTTGATATTGTATGAACGGGAATATCGGATTCGTACAACGTTTGAAGGCAAAGGAAACGAATCACAGCTTGATCCTAAAGCCAAAGTCTTTGTTTTTCGCATGGTGCAGGAAGCGTTGAGTAACGTCGCGAAGCATGCCAAGGCCACGAAAGTCACTGTCGATGTTCGTCTCACGAAGGATTTGCTCGAAGCGAAGGTCGCAGATAATGGGCAAGGCTTTGATGTGCGGAAGGAAAGTCAGAATCCCGCGAAATGGGATCATTTTGGGGTGAGAAGCATGAAGGAACGTGCCAGAATGTTGGGGGGCGAGGTTCGGTGGGTATCAAAATCTCGATCCGGCACAACCGTCGAAATCACTGTCCCGCTCGTCATAAAGGAGAAAATTGAAAATGCC
>JAJDBQ010000086.1 GCA_029261255.1 Nitrospirales bacterium | reverse complement strand
TGGCTGAAAGTCTGGATGTTCCTGGCAAAACGCGGAGATGACCTCCGTGGTCTCTTCCGGTTCAATAGAGCAGGCACTATAGACGATGATTCCCCCTGGTCTCAAGAGGGTACTGGTCCTATCGAGTATTTCCTCTTGGGTTCGCTGGGATTGTTCAATCGTCGAGAACTGTTTCAACATCTTTCCTTCGGGATGTCGGCGTAAGATACCCAGTCCGGAGCAGGGTGCATCGATTAAAATGCGATCAAACGGTTCTGTGAGAGATTGTGACGCTGCAAGGGCTGAATGATCAGATATGGGCGTGACGTTTGACCAATCAGTTGCCGCATCACGTTCATGAGGGTGAATAATCTCAATCCCTAAGCGTTGGCTATTTTCTTCCAAGCGTGCCAGTCGCTCGCGTTGGCGGTCTAGGGCGATGATCGTCCCCTGGTTTTGCATCAGTTGAGCGAGATGGGTGGTTTTCCCTCCCGGAGCCGCACAAGTATCAAGAATGCGTTCACCGGGTTGAGGGTCAAGCAAGGGAGGAATGAGCTGGGCCGCTTCATCCTCAATGTAACACCATCCTTCTTTGACGACAGAAAGATTCCCTGGGTTGCCACATTTTTCGAGCGTGATTCCCCAAGGACTCACAGGTGTTGCTTGCCCCGAAATCCCTTCAGCTTCAAGACGATCCAAAAGCATTTGGCGGGTACACTGCAGGGTATTTGTTCGTAGCGTCACTGGAGGGATTTCCAGGGTCTTCTGGCAGAGTGTTTCTGCAGCGGAGGGTCCAAAGGCCTTGATCCATCGTTCGACCATCCAGACTGGGCAGGAATAGTGTAAGGAGAGTCCTTGAACAGGATCCCCAGAAATATCAGGAAGCGGAGGAGCCGGCTGTCGAATCAGATTGCGAAGAATCCCATTCACGAGTCCTCCCCAATCATGTCCTGGCTGTTTCCGAATCAGTTTCACAGCCTCATTCACCGCAGCTGAGTCTGGAATACGGTCGAGATAGAGTAATTGATAGGCGGCTACCCTCAAGACTGTGGCCACATTCAGGGGCAAGCGAGCTATGGGTTTGCGCGAAAGATGATCTAACCGCCAATCCAGGGTTACTGAATGCCGTAAGACACCGTAGATGAGTTCAAAAGCCAGCGAACGATCCGAGTCAGACAGCACGACATCCTTGATAGCAGCATCGAAAACGTCATCTGCAAAGGCTTGATCCCGGTAAATGGTCTGAAGGACCTTGCAGGAAAATTTTCTGGCATTTGTAGGAGAAGAAGACATAGACGAAAGGGAAGTCCTTTGGCTCGTGAAGCGTAAAGCGTTAGGCGTGAGGGGGGTTCGGAGGTGGAACTCTTTTCGCCTTACGCTTTACGGGATTCTCGTTTTTAGGCTGGAGGAAAAGTTTGGAGCTAACCGAGCGGCCATTTCAATGGCGTCGACTAGACTTGTAGGATCTGCAATGCCTTTTCCGGCGATATCAAAGGCCGTCCCATGATCGACTGAAGTCCGAAGGATAGGTAGTCCTACCGTGATATTCACACAATGGCCAAAGGCCACCGTTTTCAAAGGAATCAACCCTTGGTCGTGATAGAGGGCCACAATACCATCAAAGGCACCGGTTAAGGCCTTAGCAAACATCGTGTCTGCAGGGTGCGGGCCATTGCATGAAATTCCCTGGGCTTTGGCTTGTTTGATAGCAGGAAGAATAAGTCGTTTTTCTTCATCTCCAAATACTCCGTTTTCGCCAGCATGAGGATTGAACCCTGCAACCGCAATACGAGGTTTTTTCACCCCGAATAACTGCTTCAACCCAAAGTGCGCTAATCGAATGGCCTTCACAATCTTCTGAACCGTCAAGGTCTTTGCGACATCCCGTAAAGGTAGATGGGTCGTCGTAAAGACAATTTTCAAGGGTCCACCCATGATCATCATGCCGGATTCATTTGCCTTCGTTAGATCGGCCAGCATTTCGGTATGCCCGGGGTAGAGGTGCCCCGCCAAGTGCATCGCTTCTTTGTTAATGGGTGCTGTCACAATACCGCTCACACAACCTGCCTGGGCTAACTGTACGGCAGATTGAATACAAGTGACCCCCATTTCTCCAGCCTTTGCAGACACGCGTCCAAGTCTGACTGATCGTGCCGGCTTGGAAAGAGGATCAAATAAGGGAAGGCGACCGCGACGAAAGGCCAGCTTTGCTGTAGCTTCATCATGACCATCAACTGCCGTGATTGGAAGAATGGTCTTGAGTGATTGAACGGTCCGTTCGAAAATGGGCTGACTACCAATAACTAAAGGCCGACAGAGCCGCCAGACTTTCGGCAACTGTAACGCCTTCACGATAATTTCTGGACCAATACCAGCCGGATCACCCATGGTGATGGCAAGAATTGGTTTTGGATGAGTTAAAACAGCCATGTTGAAAAGAACCTATCGGGAATTTTTGGCAGGTTTTTTCGATCGAGCAGTGCCCTTAGACTTGCGAGTCTGTGCGAATACTTGCTTGGCAAGGTCGATGATACCTTGGACAGGTTGTTTTGTGCGTTCCGCCAACGCGACACAATCACGATATTCTGGGGTGACCTTGAACTGGCCTTTGCCAAGATCGGCAATTTTTACATGCACTGTCCCACCCGGCAGTTTAACGGTTTTAATACTCCGTGAGACAATCGTACGCGAGAGCTCTTGAACACGAATTCCCAGTGTTGATGTTTCCGACAATAGAATAGTCGTTAAGACTTCGAGATCTTTGGGCCAAGCGACCACAGCGACAATGGTGCCGGGACGATTTCGTTTCATCATCGTAGGCGTCAGCGTGACATCCAATGCGCCCGCCTCAAAGAGATGGGTCATCATTTGGTCGTAGAGTTGGGGATTCATGTCATCGATGTTGGTTTCCAGTTGGATAATTCGCTCTGATGAAATGGAACATTCAGATTCCTCTTGCCCAAGAAAGAGTCGAAGTACATTTGGCCAACCCTCGGGATCAGCGGTCCCTGCGCCATAACCGACGGTGTGTGGTGTTAAGGGAGGAAGCGTTCTACAATTTTTGGAGAGCGTGCTAATCAATGCCATGCCAGTAGGAGTGGTAAATTCCATAGCGGGTCCGTTGGAAAAGACCGGAATGCCCTTGGCCATCTGCGCCACAGCAGGTCCTGGTACCGGAAGCAGTCCATGGGCTGTGGAGATCGTGCCGGCTCCCAGATTAATCGGAGAATACGAAACCGTGGTGACGTTCAAATGAGCGATTCCTAACAGCGTTCCCACAATATCCACGAGCGAATCAATCACGCCAACTTCATGAAAGTGGACTTTTTCTGGCGATTTGCCATGCACCGTTCCTTCAGCTCCAGCAATGAGTTGAAAAGTCTGGAGCGCCTGAGTACGAATGGGGTCAGGAAGGCGGCTTTGCATTAACGTTTTTTTGATAGTGGCGAGTGACAAGGGTTTGGTGAACCCCTTTTGAATATCCACATCCACCTTCGTAGCGCGAAGGCTGTTGCGGATTACCTGCTGTTCGCGAAGCCGATAGCCTTTGATCCCTAAGGCCTTCAGTCCTTTTTTAAGAATGTCCAGGGGCACACCAGTGTCCACCAGAGCACCAAGAAACATGTCCCCGCTGACTCCCGAAAATGTATCGATATGAAGATGTCTGGGCATGAGATTATTTATTCAAGAAACTAAAGTCGAAACCGTATCATACCAAAGGCCTTAACGCGACGCTTAGTTAATCATTAGAAATATTGAATGATTTGAATTTAGGGATTAACTGTATGATTGATATTTTCTTTTGGGCCCTAGAAGGAGTTTTTTGGTACTTTCCTTACTTAATGATCAAGACTGGCGAAATTGTTTTGGCAGCTTTGAGTTTAGGATTTCATCGCCCCAGACAAAATAAAAATCTAGATATAACTGATGAAGATGATTCCTTAATTACAATTCAAAGTCCTGCTTTTTGGGTGGGAATAATGTTCTGGATTTGTATCGGAATCTACCTAAGTTTTTATCTGAGTGGAGGTTAAAAGAAGAATTAAGATGTATTAAAGAAGAAAAGAAATTGAATCCCCGGGTTTCGCCCAGGGCCACGAGATCCTTTTGTTTCGGCAAAAGGATCCAAAACCAGTGTGCCGAGCATGTTTAACAGCTTGAGGGTGGAAGTCCCTTTGACAACCTGATGGAGGTGAAGTCATAGCGAAGCGCAAGGGCGTCGTCGCGAGGCGGGGTCTGAAGGCAGCGTGGAGCAAAAGCGCGGGCCGATGAACAAGAACCAGATACGAGGCAGTCAGTACCGGACGAGTGGGCTGGTTTTCACGAAGTCCGTATCCATCAAGGGTGCTGGGTGTAAATCTGGCGGTCGTGCGCTGAAGGCGGTTGAACTTCCCTCGGGAGGCCTCTCGGGTGTCTTCGTGGGAAGACTGAGGAGCGAGTGATCGGTCCTGACCGGTCGGGAGGAGTCAGCAGAGGGCATAGTAGTCTCGAGAGGGATGAAGGCCTGAACGGTGAGGAGTGGCAAGTAGACCGTGGAACTCATGAGCGACAAGCGGCTGAATATCCAGTTAAATCTGGCCTTCCCGACAGAGGCTAAGGGTGAAGCCCGAAGGGCTGACGAGGAAGTGACCGAATCGCTTGCGGCGAACCACGCAGTCGAACGCCCAGGTATGGGCGAACAGTTCATGGAAGCCGTCTGCGAGTGGAGCAACATCCAGCAGGCGGTGCGACGAGTGATGAGGAACCACGGGAGTGCCGGGGTGGATGGGATGACGGTTCACCAATTACCGGTGTCCCTGAAGCAGCATTGGCCCACGCTCCGCGCTCACTTGCTGGCGGGTACGTATGAGCCGCAGCCGGTGAAACGGGTCGAGATCCCCAAGCCAGATGGTGGGAGACGCCGCCTGGGGATTCCGACCGTGCTGGATCGCTGTATTCAGCAAGCGGTTCTCCAGGTGCTTCAAGGGGAGTGGGATCGGACTTTTTTCCGCCCACAGTTATGGGTTTCGCCCGGGGCGTTCCGCGCATCAGGCGGTTGAGCAGGCGCAGCGCTATTTGACTGCCGGCTACTACTGGGTGGTGGACCTCGATCTAGAGAAATTCTTCGATCGGGTCTGTCACGACAAACTGATGGCGAGGTTGGCCCAACGGATCAGGGACAAGCGCGGCTTGAAACTGATCCGGGCGTTTCTGACGGCTGGGGTGTTAGAACAGGGGTTGGTGAGTCCGCTAACGGCGGGCACGCCGCAAGGCGGGCCGTTATCGCCCTTGTTGTCGAACATTGTGCTCGATGAGCTGGATCGCGAAGTGACGCAGCGCGAACTTCGGTTTGTGCGGTACGCGGATGATTGTCAGATCTATGTGCGTAGTTGCCGAGCTGGACTCCGGGTGCTGGCCAGCCTGACTCGGTTTATTGCGAATCGGCTGAAGCTTCGGGTCAACCAGCAGAAGAGTGCCGTGGGGATGGGAGCCACCCGGACCTTTCTCGGGTTCAGCTTTACTGCGGCCCGGGAGCCGAAGCGGCGCCTGGCGCCATCGGCGATCCGGCGGTTCAAGAGCCGAATCCGGGTCGTGACGCGTCGGACACGGGGGGGCTCCATTGCCCGAATAGTCAGGGATCTCATCCCGTATCTTCGAGGGTGGCTCGGCTATTTCGGAAAGTGTCAGACGCCGTCTGTGCTGCATCGGCTAGCGGAGTGGCTGCGACGGCGACTGCGGTCGGTGATTTGGACGCAGTGGAGACGTGGGGCGATGCGGTTTGCCGCCTTGCGCAAGCGGGGCGTGGGGCTTGCTCTCGCCGCTCGGACGGCGCGAAGTGCGCATGGTCCGTGGCGGCTGGCTCAGAGTCCCGCCCTGACGATTGCCCTACCCAAGGCCTATTTCGACTCACTCGGGATTCCACGATTGACTGTGCGCCGATAGCTCAACCCACCGAACCGCCGTATACGGATCCGTACGTACGGTGGTGTGACAGGGAAAGTTCGTGAGGACCTACCTATGTCGATTTGACGCCCCGTTCGGCCTTATGAAATGAGATGGACGCCCGGCACGAGAGGGCGAGCCAACTCGCTGCGCTCACACAAGGCTCGCCGGATTATGAGGCGTCCATCCAGAGGGCCGGACGGCAGGCGTCGGATTTTGGGAGACGAACATTTTCGGGATCCAATTGAAAGAGCGTGGCGTCCTATGTTCTGTGTGATTCGGCTTTCTGGCATTTGTTCTTCCACGGCGTATTTCAGGCGTGTTCATGGGTTGGGTAAGCAATTTCGATTATTGTGTGTCATCCAGAAATGACTAAGTTGGAATGTATGAGAAATTTTTCAAGGGATTCACTGATGCAAGAAAGGGAGGGCGTTGGAAAGACCTCCCTTTTCAATAAGCATGAACAATGTAGTGGAATGATAGCGAGAATCCTCCACATTACTCAGTTGGTTCTTGCAGTATTGTTATCGTTAGAGCCGATCCACCATCGAGTGAACCATTATTTTTCACTTCACATTGACCTAGCGAAAATACTTTTACTGTTAGGTTGCGCAACCAGGCCTCTGTGATAATCTTGGAGTGCAATGGATGGGAAAAATCATTTGCTGCCCCGTCAATTTTATATCTTGTATATTGATCTTCGGTATTGTGAGCGATTGATAGGAAAGCATTGGTCTTGGTTAATTGTAGCTGAGTAATTTTTCCAGTAGCTTCACACCAAGGGGCATCATTTCCTGGAATGGGAATCTCATCATCATCGAAAAGTATAACACCATCAGATAATTCTCCGGACCTCTGATTTCCGCTTTGCCCATCACGTGAGGCATCCTGGTTGCTTGCGAAAAAATCAGCGGCTTGACTGCTTAAAACACCTCCGAAGAGCAAGCTCCCGGCTACCGCGATGGCCATGATTGTTTTGGATAGCTTGTTCATCTGCTGTTCCTCCTTGTCAAAATAAAATTGAGTTAACTCTTGTGTATTTCCATGTTCGATTCGCTTATGTTTGAAGAACTTTGCATGGGCCATGCCATGCTTCAACGTGAGTCCATGGACCTGCCCACAACTGGCACACGCAGTGATGTTGAAGGGTGATTCATTGTGTGAAAATCTTGAAAACAGATGGATTTGGCAGATAGGTATCGGCGAATGTCCAGGTACGTTGGGCAGAGCTCGCTGGCAGTGCAGCGCGCGTGCTGGCTGCAGCCCTGCTCATATATGGCCAATTTGGTTGATTACGACCATCTGCTGGTGTTCAACCAATCATGCAAAGAACTTTCCTGTATTTATCTTCGAGCTTTAGGATGGGAGGGTTTGGTAAACGTACTTTGTGGTAGTTGTTGTGGTGCAGTGGCAATTCTTATGTAGATTATTAACTGCCTTAATCTTTCGAATGCTGTTTTCTCTCATCCTAGAGAGTTTGTTCAACTACAAAAATTGACTTTGAATCAGTTAGCTTTTTGGGACCTCCTAGTCTTGCGCCAATCCTTGGCCAAATTGCTGATATTTGAGCATGCTGGCCAAATGTTGGCACTCTCTTCTCTTCTTCAGCTTTCCTGCGTTCTGATTCTTTTTGTCGTCAATCATCAATAGCCATAGGTTTTTTGTCATAGGTTCTTGCCGTACGGCTTGTTGGTATGAGCATTGCTTTGTTCAGATTCCATGCGCATTCCTTTCACAATCGAAACATTCATTATTGGTCAATCTGGCACAACACGTATGGAGGAGAGAATGATGGAGACAACAGTACACAAGACAGTGCAGGCTCACTGCGAAGGAGAACCAAGGGCACGGCGATATCCGTCTTTGTCGTATGCACTCTGTGGGACATTGACGTTCAGTTTGCTACTAGGCGGATTTGTCGGTAGTGCCTCCGCAACCAATCTTGTTCCGGAGGGTCCGGAATTTCAGGTCAATACCTACACCAATAACTATCAAGAGAGCCCTAACACTTCGAGTAATGTTTTCGGGGATACGGTGGTCGTGTGGGGCAGTCATGGACAAGATGGAGACATTAAGGGTGTGTTCGGTCAACGCTATGATGCCCTTGGCAATCCTCTTGGGCTGGAATTTCAGGTCAACACCACAACCTCTGGTTTTCAGATCTATCCCGATGTGGCATTGGATTCATCGGGCAACGCACTCGTCGTGTGGAGCACAGAAAATGTAGATGGCGATATGGCCGCCATCGCTGGGCAACGCTATGATGCGTTTGGGAATTCCGTCGGTTCTGAGTTTCAGGTCAATACCTATACCAATGGTGAGCAGGGTCGCCCCGTAGTGGCGATGAATAGTGGTGGCAATAGCATTGTGGTCTGGACGAGTGGCGGTCAGGATGGCTCGGACTATGGCATCTTTGGGCAACGCTATGATGCCTTGGGGAATCCCGATGGACCTGAGTTTCAAGTGAATACCTTTACCAATAATAATCAGGATGACCCCGCGTTGGCGATGAGTAGTGGCGGCAGCAGTGTAGTGGTATGGACCAGTACCGATCAGGATGGCGATGAGGATGGTATTTTCGGACAACGTTATGATGCCCTGGGGAATCCTAGTGGGCCCGAGTTTCAAGTGAATACCTTTACCAATGCGTTTCAGAACAGCCCTGATGTTGCCATGGATGATATGGGGAATAGCCTCGTGGTATGGAGTAGTTTTGGACAGGATGGCTCTAGCTACGGCATCTTTGGGCAGCGCTATAATGCCCTTGGCAATCCTGTGGGTGTGGAGTTTCAGGTGAACACTGCTACTGATCTTGATCAAGTTTCTGCTGAAGTAGCCATGGGTAGTCTGGGCAACAGCCTGGTTGTTTGGCAGAGTTCTCATAATGAGGGTTTTGATATTTTTGGCCAACTGTATGACTCCTCTGGGAATTCTGTCGGTTCAGAGTTTCAGGCGAGTACCTGGAATGGCACACAAACTTCGCCTGCGGTGGCGATACATGATACTGGGGCGTTAATCGTGTGGAACAGTTTGGACCAGGATGGGAGTTTAGGTGGAGTCTTCGCCCAGAGCTATATCAGCAATGAATCCCCGGTGTGTGATCTCGCCCAAGCTCAACCGGCAGCTCTCTGGTCCAGTGACCATGCCTTCAATCTTATCAACATTAATAATGTGTCGGATGCGGACGGTGATGCGGTGACGATTACGGTTGATGAGATCTATCAGGACGAGCCAGTTCATTCTCGGGGGATTGGCATCACAGGCCCTGATGGTAAGGGGGTTGGTACGAACGCTGCGGAAGTCAGGGCCGAATACGTTCTTGGTGGCAATGGGCGACAGTATCGTATTAACTTTACCGCTGAGGATAACCGGGGTGGATCGTGTTCCGGTATGGTTTTTGTCCGGGTGATGAAGGAGAAATACGATTGGGATTGGATTATCTATGACTCGACGGTTTCACCTTATATTGGCATTCCATCCAAGGATCTTCAGTTTTCGCCCCAGAGGATTGGTATTCGATAAACCTCTGCTGACATTTTGCTCATATTCACGAGAACGGTCGAAGCCTCGACCGTTCTCGTAGCCCTCACAAGATTTTTCTTGCCATGTTTTCTCTCAGACAAATCCAACGCACACTCTTCTTCCCTTGATTCGACCGCGTGTTCTTGATTGATTGCTTAGCCTCACTCTGTTTCCCTTTCACTGACTATAGGTACCTGTTGTCGAGTTTGGAGGGGAAGGATTGGTGCGTTACACGCGGCCGAGGAGGTCGCCTATCCAGACAGCGGCAAGGCCGAGAAACACATGCAGGAGAATATTGGCAGAGGCTTTGATGATAGCCCCGTCTTTCAGCAGGGCGAGTGATTCGAATCCAAAGGTGGAAAAAGTGGTGAACCCACCTAACACTCCGATGAAGAGAAAAATTCGGATGTCTGGGCCAAGCAGCGATCGGGTTTCTGCTAGTCCATGGAGTAGTCCAATGAGTAAGCATCCAAGGATGTTTACCGTGAGCGTTCCAACTGGAAAGCCGAATGCTGGACTGAATCGATTAAAGGCTCCAGCCATGACGAATCGGCTAATGGAGCCCAGGAATCCGCCCAATCCAACCAATAGGAGTTGTGGTAATCCGTACGGAGACATGGTTAGAGGATTGTCTAGATGCTAAAGAAAGAATGCAAGCACGTTGTTGGTTTGAGGATGGTGTTTATTCGTGATCGTCTAAGGGGTTTTCGGTTTTCGTTTTGATGCTGAGGCTGTTTTCTTGGATTGAGTCGTAGGATGACTAGCTGTGGATGTGTCTGGTGTAGATGTATCAGTCCATAGAGCAATGCCTCCCAATAGGCCTGCGACGTTTGAGATCGTGGTGACGTTTGGTGGCAGTTCTATTGTGACTTTTTTGGCGTTGCCGCCGCCTAAATAGAGGCGGTCGTAGTTGATGACGTGATCAAGTGTTTTAATAGCTTGAGTCAGGCGTTGATTCCATTTTTTTTTGCCAACTTTTTTGAGTGCCGCAGCTCCTAATTCGTCCTCATATGTTTTTCCCTTACGAAAAGGATGGTGGGCAATTTCTAAATTAGGGACGAGGGTCCCATTGACGAAGAGGGCTGTCCCAAATCCCGTCCCTAGGGTCGCGACGAGCTCAACACCTTTCCCCTTGATGGCCCCAAAACCTTGGACGTCGGCATCATTCGCAGCTCGAACAGGTTTTTTCAGTAGGCGAGTGAGTTCACCAACGAGATTAATTCCAGGCCAGGCTTGATCGAGGTTCGGGGCTGTCTTGACCTGACCTTGTTGAATAACGCCGGGAAATCCGACTGACACGCGATCAAATGTCCCCACGTTGCTTACGAGCTCTGCAATGCTCTCGAGTACGGCTTTTGGTGTGGCCGGTTGTGGAGTGGCAATTCGCATGCGTTCGCCGATCGGTTGTCCGGTCGGATTGAGAAGAATCCCTTTTATCCCTGACCCTCCTATGTCTATCGCGAGAGTGATGGGTTGAGTCGATCCGGTCTTCTGTCTAAGGGGTGATGCCATGGGTGATTCTCCTTAATCGGACTATTCGCTGTCTCCTTGCCTACCGTTATACACCTCTCCGTTTTGTTCGACATAATTTTTCAAGACTTGAGCGGCTTCTTGGCGACCGATATCGACTGTGACTGTTATTCCACGCTCTTCAAGGGCTGTTACCCAGTTTTGAGGCTTGGGGCCTTCATCAAATCCAATGGCTTCTGCATCATATCCCCTTGCGCCACAGACAAGATGGTGAACGCCTGACCAGCATGTTGCTCCGAGGCACATCGCACAGGGTTCACAACTCGTGACCAATTCATGGGGTGGAAGTCCGGTGGCACCTAAATCATGAGACCCGAGTATTTGCTGAGCCATCATAATGGCCACGATTTCCGCATGGGTTATGGAACTGCGGGAAGACATGACGAGGTTCACGCCTGGCGCAACCAATTGATGGGTATCTGCTCGAAATATTCCTGCTCCAAATGGTCCACCAGTGCCCTGTTCAATATTCAATTTGGATAATGTGGTTACAAGTGCCATACGTGCTTCGTGGGTGGGGAACGTCGTGGCCTGTTCTTGAAGGAAATCGGGAATCCATTGCGGTAGCTCAAGTTGAAATCGTGGAAAGGTGTGCGTGGCGCTGTTCATGATTTCGTTGATGGCTTTCGTGGAAATGAATTTCGCCTGGCTGTCGAAACAGAGCAGACAGTTAGGGGGGCCGTCTACTTTGATGGCGGTGACACTCATGTTACCCTTACGGAAAATTGTAACAGCATCAATGATCTATTAAAAGATTCCAGGAGAAGCGATGGCAAATCAATGGGAACATCATGTCATCATTATTACTGGGGCGTCCTCTGGTATTGGCATGGCCTTGGCTTATGCGTTGGCGCCACAATCTCCCAAGTTGGTCTTGGTCGCTCGAGATCGTCCGCGATTAGAAGCAGTGGCCGAAGCCTGTGAGGGTTTAGGTGCAACGACATTGGTGGTGCCAACCGATGTGGCTGATTCTCAGGCCTGTGCAGACATGGTGCAATATGTTCTGGCGAAGTTTTCTAAAATCGATGTCCTGGTGAATAACGCAGGTCTATCGATGTGGGCGACCGTTGAGGATGTTCAAGATGTGACTCGCATGAAACACATTATCGACGTGAATTTATTAGGCAGCGTGTATTGCACGAAATTTGCCTTGCCGTTTCTCAAGCAAACCCAAGGACGTATTGTGGCGATCTCTAGTGTGGCTAGCTTAACGGGTGTGCCTGCACATGCGATTTATTGTGCCAGTAAACATGCGATGAACGGTTTTTTTGAGTCGTTGCGTATCGAGTTAACTGGGACGGGAGTGAGTGTTACCATTGTGGCCCCGGATTTTGTGCAGACAGAAATTTTTAAAAGAAGCCTTGGCGCAGATGGCAAATCGCTTGGCCTACATCTTTCCAGCTATGATTCTTTTTTGAGTGCAGAGGCTTGTGCTGAGATCATTGCCAAAGCCATGGCTCAACGAAAACGCTTAGTGATTACCTCTCTGCGAGGAAAGGTTGGACGATGGGTCAAACTGTGTTTTCCCAAGCTGATTGACTGGATGGCTCGGAAGGGTATGGCTGAGGTCTATCGGGAGTGAGCGTGGTCTTCTTGGGTTATTGCGTTATGGCATGGCATAAGAGACTCGTTCAAGCTCGTAGCCTTTGTCTTTCAGGAGGACAAGTAATCCGTCTTCTCCTGCTAAATGGGCTGCACCGACGATCACGAGTACATTCTTGTCCTCGGTGAGAAATCGTTCAATTTGTGGTACCCATTTCTTATTTCGGTCTACGAGAATGGCTTTATAAAAATTTTTATGTTTCTTCATGGATTGAACCATTTGTTCTAGTCCTTCCAGGTTCCCTTGATGCCAATCTTTGACTAATTTTAGAAATTCTTTCTGATGCTTCTTGTCGTTTTTTATTGTTAACACTTCTAATAATAGTAATTCTTGCTCTTTGAATGACAATTTATCGAACACATCTAATTGATCCTTCATGGTCTCAAGCCCGCCTGTTGGTTTCCCTGCGTCTTTTGCTCTTGTATAAAAGTAACTTTCAATACCAAGGTCTGAACGAAATTCTATGGAGGAATCAACCGATGTGCTCAAGTTGAGATAGATTGCCCAGGGTTTAAATTTCTTGACTGTTGCCATATCGATGTGACTAGCAGTAAGTCTTTTCTTTAACAGAGCATAGGTTTTTGCCGAGAGAACTGATTTAAGGGTCTTTCCATTTTGAAAGGTCATGTGCTTTTCAAATTTTTTGGCATGACCAGTAGAGAAGAGAATTTCCGGATCAATTTCAAACACCACTTTTTTTGAATTGAAATATGAATACGAGAAAGCCCGAGTGAGAGGGTAATATTCTTCAGCCAATACGTGGATGGATCCCAAGAGATATACAGTGTTTGTGTCCGACTGAATCTTATAGATGAGGCTATTGTTATACCCATTGCCTACCACCTGACTGCTTGCTATTGCCGGGAGAGCCAAGAGCAATATGAGAGTGAGTAACATGCTGATTGTATATTTCTGATGAGAATAAAGATGTCTATTCATGGAGGTTTCCTTGTGTGGGGCATCTATGCAGTTCTTGAACTTCAGGTTGCCTATTTGAAGTCATTGACCAGTTAGGGTAGTTCTTCGGCGGAGAGGCGAGAAAGTTGAAAACTTTCAAAGAGAGACTTCGTTTTCAGAAAGAATAGTATCTTCTTGCTGTGGGTTGTTGCTTGGTTGGGTGTATTTTGCTGAAAAACAGAAAGCGTAGGTGTTTAGGAATGAGGATGTGAAATGTCTAGGCTGGAGAGAGACGCGAAGTCAGACTCCTTTCATCACTAGAATGAAAAGAGCCAACGAGGAGCACTATTTCAATGTAATGACGGTTCCCTACACGGTTGTACATGTGAAGGAATAGACATTATCCCAGGGGATAAATTCGTAGAGTCTGCTGTCATTGTAACATCGATCAGGGCGTTACTCGTGGCCTTTTCAAAGGTTGAATTTTCGAATGGCACGATGTCTAAGATATAGTGCCGGCAGGCTTTTTTCTTAGTTGGTTCTAAGTTGGCAATATTTTATTCTTGCGGATTTTCCGTCGTCTCTTGTTGAATGACTTGGAAGTCTTTTTGCGTAATGAAATTGCCATTGGCATAGAGACGAAATTCGTATTTCCCTGGACCTGGAAACACTAAATAGGGGATGTTGACGCCGAAGTCATGAGTGGTCAGACGATTGCGAATATCGAGAGGCGGGAGTGTCCCTTTTCCTACCATTTGATCTTGGTCGAGGTAAATGAGTTGAATATCAAAGGCGTATTGGCCTTCGGCATCGCTCAAGGAAAAGTACACGCCAACTTGGGGATGTTGGCACGGAAACGTTTTGGCCCAAAGATGGGTAAAGGCGCCAATGATACTTTTCTTGCCAGTGAGACTATCAATGATAATCGTATCGCAGACCAAAAAGGCATGGATGCTCGGTTTGATGAAACCCGTCATGATCGAAACCTTTCGCCCATGTTGTTTGTGAGCTTTTCTCTGTTGATTAATGAATGAAGAGGCGAGTGATACCGACTCCCACGATGTAGAGCGCAATGGCGAGTGCGTAAGCCGGCCAAAACCCTAATTTCGGCACGGCGGCAATCATGGTGAAGACATAGACAAACCATGGAGGGGAGAGCCAAATCAAGTTTTTAGCGAAGGAGACGGTAGGAGAATCCCCAGCATTGAGATAGACGAGGATAAAGGTGACGCCGCTAATGACGGGTAGAGTGCTCGCTAATGCTGCCACAAATCCTTTCCCATGACTTCCCAGATACGTTGATACACTCACCAGGGTTCCACCGATAATAAAGTACAACACATATTTTGCCAATTCTGTCATGAGGGCTCCTGGTAATTTTCGTCGTGATGGAGTCGTCAATTAGCATCACGATGAGATGATTCTTTTAGTGATTATCCCTGCCCAATTGTAGTCGAACGACCATGCCGGACAAAATGGGGTTAGAGGAGTGCGGTCCTAACCGCGAGGTAGAGGATGATGACCTCAATGGCATGGGCGGTCATGACCGCGTAGAGATTGGTCATCCGTATCCACATCCATCCCCATATCAGACCATCCCAGACCGCGATCCAATGGAGGGAGCCAAAGGTGGCTACCATAAAGGGATCAAACGAGAAGGTGAGGGCCGATAGCAGAAGTGGGAAGAGTACCCAAAATTTCTGGGGTCTTTTAAGGTCGGGATGGCGTGCACGTAGGGTTGTTGTCCAAAAAGTGACTAATCGTCCTAAAAGAAATCCTCTAAAGTTCAGTTCGACAGCGCAGGCAATGCAGAGAATAAACCATGGCATCATTACCCAATACGGAATTTGGGCGTGCGGAGTGTGACGAAGAAACGAAATGTCGCCTCCTAGGGCTGGAACAATAGAGAGAATGATGAACGTGTTGAGGCAGCCTAGAAAAATTCCTGTTAGCAGGCCCCACTTTACCCCAAGCAGAATTTTGTGGAGTTCTAGTCCAAGCTTGCGCGCAAGATCAGTGTTGGAAATTACCCAAAGACCCAAGGCCAGATATGCGCTCAACTGTGGAATGAATTGCACGACCAAATTCGATTGCCAATGCACTGGGAGGATATAGAACCCGAAAGTGGTGACGAGGGGGATGAAGGCGAGTCCAGCGACGCGTTCTGATGTTGGCTTCATTTTATGCAGGGTATGTGCTGAGTGGGCCGTTTGAAAGGCTTATTGATAGCGCAACGCTTCCGCAGGATCGAGCTTGGCAGCTTTCATCGCTGGGAACAGACCAAATCCAATCCCCACACTCACAGCAAAAACGAACGCGATTGCAATGGCTTCTGGCTCAATGACCGCTCCCCAATCGCCACCTCCTGGCATTGATTGAGCCACGAAGTCCCCAAAGCCATAAGCGGCAATAATTCCAAGTATGACGCCAAAACACCCGCCAATCACACTGATGGTTGTGGATTCAATGAGGAACTGAAGGAGAATATTTTGGCGTGTGGCACCAATCGCTTTACGTAAGCCAATTTCACGAGTGCGTTCGGTCACTGTGACGAGCATGATATTCATGATTCCAATACCTCCGACCAGTAAGGCCACAATGGCAACACCGCCCAACACGATGCGAAATGTCCAAATCGTTTGTTCGACAGCTCCTAAAAAATCGCCTTGATTTCGTACACGAATGTCGTCAACCCCATCATGTCGCTGGATGAGGAATTGATGTAACTTGTGTGTGACTTCTTCCATCTGCTTTCGGTTTGGCACGTGAATGACCATTGAGCGAATCTTGTCATCGCCTTTAAAAAAACGCAGAGCCGTGGTGGCGGGAATAAAAATCATTTCATCTCGATCCTGTCCATAGACTTCCCCTTTAGGCTCCATAACGCCAATGACTGTAAACCGATGCTCTCCAATCTTGAGTTGTTCCCCCACTGCTGATTTGGATCCATACAACACTTCAGCGATGGTTTTGCCTAAGACTGCAGACCGCTTCCATGTTTGGAGATCTGACTGTTGGAGGAATCGTCCCTCTGCTGGATGGAAATTGCGGATAGGGGAAAATTCTGGAGAGGTTCCAGTGATCCGGCCGCTATAATCCCGTTCTCCCGCTTTGACGTGCCCCTCAATTTGAATAATGGGTGCAACTTGGAGTTCAGGGAATCTGTCACGAATAGCCAAGGCGTCGTCATAGCGTAGCTTGAGGTTGCGTCCAGCAAACATACGTTTTTCCTCAATGGTCAACCGTTTTTTCCAGACAAACAGAAGATTGGTTCCTAAGCGTTCAATCGAGCTCACCAGCCAAACTTGTCCGCCTTCGACGATCGCCATCATGGCAATCACAGAGGCCACGCCAATTATGACGCCGAGCATGGTGAGGCCGGAACGCAGCAAATTGCTGGACAAATTTTTGAGGGCATCACGAAAAATAGCTCCAAGCATGACAGACCTTAGTTTTCTTGAAGCATTGGCTCTTTGGGTGATTCGGTTGGTTCGTCCGCCAATACCCGTCCATCTAAGAGGGTGATGCGGCGGTTGGCGCGTTGGGCAATGAGCGGATCATGGGTAATCATGATAATCGTTTGCCCTTGGTGATGAAGTTCTTCAAAAATCGATAAAATGTCGCTTCCAGATTGGCTATCCAAATTTCCCGTTGGTTCGTCGGCTAAGAGTAGTGCAGGTTGATTGGCGAGTGCACGGGCTATGGCGACTCGCTGCTGCTGTCCGCCAGAAAGTTGATTGCTGTGATGATTCACGCGATCGTGCAGTCCAACTGTTGTCAGTAATTCTCGTGCACGGCTTTGTTGTTGTAAGCGTGTGGCTCCGGCGTACATGAGAGGGAGTTGCACATTTTCCAGGGCGGATTTACGTGGTAACAAATGAAACGTTTGAAAAATAAACCCAATTTGTCTATTGCGGATGGTCGTGAGTTCTGAGTCAGGGAGTGTGGTGATGTGGGATTCATCTAGCCAATAGTCGCCGCTGGTGGGATGACTTAAGCACCCTAAAATGTCGAGGAGCGTGGTCTTGCCACTGCCGGATTGTCCGATGATAGCCACAAACTCGCCTTGTTCTATTTCAATATTCAGGTCGTTCAAGGCCTTCACTTCCACTTCGCCAGTGTTATAGATTTTTTGAATATGACGTAAAGTAATCAGCATCAGATTGAATAGGTGGGTCCTCAGTCCTCTGGTGTGGGTTTAAACGTAGGGATCACAACCTGATCATGTTCTTTGAGTCCTTTGGTGATCACCGCTTGTGTATCGGTTCGAAAAGCCACCCGTACTTTTTGTCTTTTTTGCACTCCATCCTCCAGGACGTCGACTACATCGTCGCCATTATTCACAAGGAGGACTTCTAAGGGGATCGTGAGAACATCATCTAATCGCTTCGTCACAATGTCCACATTGGCGGTCAACATGGGTCTGAGTGCCGAGGTCGAATGATGAATCGCAATCGTCACATCATACGTGACAATGTTCTCTTCCTTTACGCCTTGTGCCGCGATAGCAGTGACCTGTCCTTTAAACGCCTGGCCTGGTAGGGCATCCAGGCGTATGTCGACGTCTTGATTCACTTCGACACGTGGAATATTCACTTCATTGATTTTGGCTTTAACGATCATTCGTGACAAGTCTGCGAGTTTCATAAGGACCGTCCCTCCACCGAATGTCGCCGTTCCCGATGTGATGATCTCACCAGCATTGACGAGAATTTCTAGGACGGTCCCATCTGTTGGAGAACGAACTTGAAATTCCTCTGGCCGGGTACTCTGTGTCGAGCCTTCTTGGTAGCGCTGAAACAATTCCTTATTGCCTCCTAATGCAAGCAGTAGTTGGCGCTCAGCAAGCTCTAAGTGAACCAATGTGCGCTGATACTCATGTTCTGAGCTTTCTAGAGCCTGCTGTGCAATGAATCCTTTTTTCAATAACGATTGTGAACGAATCCATTCCCGCTGAGCTGTATTGACATTTAAACGTTCTTCCTGAATGGCGGCTCGAAGCTGTGCGACCTGTCGCGCTTGGCTTGATTCTTGGCGAATGATCGCGAGCAATTCTCCCTTTTTGACTGGTTTCCCACTCGAGACGAACAATTGAGCCACTTCGCCGGAAAATTGGGATTTAATTTCAATCGTTCTTGAAGGTTGAATGGTTCCAGTTTCAGTCACCCGTGTTTGTAATGACGTGCGCACGACTTCCACGGTAGCCGGCGGCTGTTGGTCTGTTGATACTGATTGCAGGTCAGGGTAGTAGGCATAGAGACCAATGCCCGAGGCAATGATAAGGACAAAAAATGTAAATAAGACGTTTCGCGTCATGTGTCGAATCGGACTGAAAAGGGTTACCAAGTCGCGATTCTATCGTAGCAGGTAGCAGAAGCCTCTGGGAACTTGCCGTGCTTGTAGGGTTGAGTTGTTCCTCTGATAGCAGCTTGTATATTTCAGTAGAAAGAACAACGCGCATAAGCCGACAGATCATGTTGCGATGTCATGCAGGATCGGCTAGTGAGCTGACTGCCTGTTGTGGCCGCTTTACTTCTTTCCTCTCTTCACTCCCGTCGATTGCTCTTCATAAAATCTTTGCACCATTTGAATGGCATGAGTCACTGTAAATTTCGAAATTGACCCCCTTACTTTTTCTAGCCTGCGATTACTCCGTTCCAAATCACAGCCTATCGGCCAATTGTTGGTGCTAAAGAATAAAATTTTACTTCTGGCGATGGGTTTTCCTCATTTTCGATGCTCAGCCATGACCCCATAGGGAACACTCTGTAAATTTCCAGATCATTTTTTTCTCTTTTTCGCCCTGGCAGGTGTTTTTGGAGAGGTTGAAAAAAGCAAATTCAAGCGTCCTGTGTTTTTTTTAAAAAGTGTTCAAAGAAATCAATCAAACAATTGCCTCGATTGTTCAAAATTCCCAATGAATAGTGATCGAATTTATTCCTCCGTAATCAATAGAGAGGTTCTTCTCAAGGTTACCCTTTTCATGGAAATGACGTATTCCCCCTCCCCAAAAACATCCGGGTTTTTGGTCTGGCACACCAGTTGCTCTGTGAGCCTTAGCATGAGGAGTGCTAGTCAAAAAATGATTCTTGCAAGTTCTAGAAAAAATGAAGGATGTTTGGCAACGACGCTGTGTTCAGGGAGGGTGCCATCATTCTTTTTTTCATATTCATTCAAAAATAGTTATTGCGACCTAGGGAAATTGAAAGGAAGCGTGAATGAGTGATGGCATGCAAACTTATTACTGGTAGTACAGGGTTTATCG